>DASTWB010000173.1:0-7983 GCA_035758725.1 Gaiellaceae bacterium | reverse complement strand
TCCTGCCTTCGAGCCTGCTGGGGATGGCGGTGCGTGGCTCCTCCCTTCACGAGCTCCGGTGCGCCCCGCTCCTGGAACGGGACGACGATGATATCGAGCTCGCGCGGCACGACGGTGTCCGGGAAGACGGTCTGCGCCTCGCGCTCGATCTCGCCCCCGAAGTACCGGTTCGAGAGGTGCGTGAGGGCCAGCATCCCGACCTCCGCCGCCCGCGCCACCTCCGCCGCCTCCAGGGCGGTCGAGTGAAGGGTCTCGTGCGCGCGCTCGCGCTCCTCCTCGGCGAACGTCGCCTCGTGGACGAGGAGGTCGGCGCCGCGCGCGGCCTCGACGACCGACCGCGAATAGGCGGTGTCGGCGGCGATCACGACCTTCCGCCCGGGCCGCCGAGGTCGGACTGCTCGCGCTCACGCATCTCTCCAACCGGTACTTCGGTTCCGAGATCGAGCGCGAGGCCCAGACAGTCTTTCCCGATACGGTCGTGCCCCGCGACCTCGATATCATCGTCGTCCCGTTCCAGGAGCGGGGGACGCCCGAGCTCGTGAAGGGAGGAGCCACGCACAGGCATTCGCAGGCTCCGAAGCACGAGGCGGAACCCGTTCCGACCGTCGAGGAGGCTCAACGATGACCAGGATGGTGCAGGTCGCCGTCGCCGGCGACGTCACGGAGGCCGAGGAGCTCGAGTCGATGCTTCGCGCCGCCGGCATCGAGACACAGCTCGAGCCCGCGACCGAGCACCATCCCCGCGAGGTCGAGGACGCGCCGCAGAAGGTGCTCGTCCCCGAGGGCTCGCTCGAGGCGGCGATGCACGCGATCGAGTCCCTGAGCGACCCGGAAGACATCGTCTCGGACGCCTGACTACGGTCGGGTCGCCGCTCGCTACGACGAGCTGCGACCCCAGGACGAGGGGTGGTGGGCGCTCTTCGACCTGCTGGCGCGCGAGGGCGACCTGCTCGGGAAGCGGGTGCTGGACGTCGGCTGCGGGACGGGCCGGTGGGCAGAGGCACTGGCCGACCGCGGGGCGCGCGTCTGGGGCGTGGACGTCTCCGCCGAGATGGTCGAGCAGGCGCGTCGTCGCGGCGTGAACGCGAAGGTGGCGGCGGCCGAGGCGCTGCCGTTCAAGGACGGGTGGTTCGACCGGGCGCTGGCCGTGCTCGTCGTCCACGTCCTCGACCGGCCGCGGGCGTTCGGCGAGCTTCGGCGGGTGCTGGCGGACGACGGTCGTCTCGCGATCGCGACGTTCGACCGTCGCCACTTCGACGACTACTACCTGAACGCGTACTTCCCGTCGCTGGCGGAGATCGACCGGGCGCGCTTCCCGACGCGCGAGGAGCTGGAGGAGGAGCTGCGCGCCGCCGGCTACGAGCCCAGGACGCTCGCCGTGCACCAGCCGATGACGCTGAGCCGGCGGTGGATCCTCGAACGCATCCGCGGGCTCTTCATCTCGACGCTGCAGCTCCTCGACGAGGCGGAGTACGCCGAGGGACTCGCGCGGGCGGAGCGCGAGCTGCCGGACGAGGTCGAGGCCGAGCAGCACCTCCTGGCGGTCATCGCCGACTCCGTCCGGGCCCCCCTGTAGAGTCCCGCCCGCTCCACGTCCTTTAACTCGGTCCCGCGAGGCCGGAAAGGAGAGCGGTTGACGCTGCCTGCCCAGACGAGCGCCAAGATCCTGCTGGACGAGGCCGCAATCGCGCGGACACTCACGCGGATCGCGCACGAGATCATCGAGGCCAACCCCGACCTCGGCCGGGTCGCCCTGGTCGGGATCCACACGCGCGGCGTCCCGATCGCCCAGCGCCTCCGGCGGCTGATCCAGGAGTTCAGCGGCGAGGAGGTCGCCTCCGGCTCGCTCGACATCACGTTCTACCGCGACGACGTCCAGGTGCGAGGCGGCGAGCCTCCCAGGCAGGCGCAGCCGGTCGTCCGCTCCACGCGGCTCGACTTCCCACTCGAGGGGAGGACCTGCGTGCTCGTCGACGACGTGCTCTACACCGGACGCACGATCCGCGCGGCGATCGAGGCCCTGTTCGACTACGGCCGCCCCGAGCGCGTCCAGCTCGCGTGCCTCGCCGACCGCGGCCACCGAGAGCTTCCAATCCGTCCCGACTACGTCGGCAAGAACCTGCCGACCTCCCGCGGCGAGCGGATCCAGGTCCAGCTCGTCGAGGTCGACGAGGTCGACCGCGTCCTGCTCGTCCCGAGCCCGGAAGAGGAGTCCTGATGGGTGACATCCGCGTCATGCGCGACGACCTGCTGCCGCCGCCGCCCGCCGAGCGGCGGCACCTGCTGTCCGTCGCAGACCTGTCCCGCGAGGACATCGAGCGCCTGCTCGGCACCGCACGCAACTTCGCCCGTTCGCTCGAGCGGGAGATGAAGAAGCTGCCGACGCTCCGCGGCCGGCTTGTCGTGAACGTCTTCTACGAGTCGTCCACGCGAACGTCCTCGAGCTTCGAGCTCGCCGCGAAGCGGCTCTCGGCGGACACGATGTCCATCAAGGCGTCCGGCTCGGCGGTGGACAAGGGCGAGTCCCTGAAGGACACGGCCCTGACGCTCGGGGCCTACGACCCGGACGTCATCGTCATGCGCCACCCGCAGATCGGGGCCTCGCACTTCGTCGCGAAGGTGACCGCCGCGCACGTGGTGAACGCCGGCGACGGGAAGCACCAGCACCCGACGCAGGCGCTGCTCGACCTCTACACCCTCCGGGAGGAGTTCGGGCGCCTCGAGGGCCTCCACGTGGCGATCGTCGGCGACGTCCTCCATTCGCGGGTCGCGCGCTCGCTGATCCAGGCGCTCGACCTGGTCGGAGCGCGAACCACGCTCGTCGGGCCGCCGACGCTGCTCCCGCGCGGGGTCGCGGCGATGGGCTGCGAGACCTCGACCGACATCGCGACGATCGCGGCCGCCGACGTCGTCTACGTCCTCCGGATGCAACAGGAGCGAATGCTCGAGGGCGCCAACTACGTCCCGAGCCTCCGCGAGTACACCGAGCGCTGGGGCGTGACGCCCGAGCGGCTCCGGGCCGGGCAGAAGGTCATGCACCCCGGCCCGATGAACCGCGGGGTCGAGATCGATCCCCGCGTGGCCGACGCGGCCGACGCGCTGATCGAGACGCAGGTGCGCGCCGGGCTCGTCACGCGGATGGCGGTCCTCTACGACCTGCTGACGGGCGGCCCGGTCGGGGTCAGGGCCGCGCAGCTGACGGAGGTGGCGTGATGCTCTGGAGCAAACGAGCCCCGGGCGAGAACATCCTCGTCCGAGGCGCACGGGTCCTCGACCCCGACGCCGGGGTCGACGCCGTCCTCGACGTCCGGATCGACGACGGCACGATCGCGGAGCTCGGCTCGCGGCTCGACCCGAACGCGCACCGCGTCGTCGAGGCCGAGGGGCTGACGCTCGCGCCCGCGTTCGTCGATCCCCACGTCCACCTCCGGACGCCGGGACGGGAGGACGAGGAGACGATCGCGAGCGGCACCGAGGCGGCGGCCGCCGGCGGCTACTGCGCGCTCCTCGCGATGCCGAACACCGACCCCGTCGTCGACTCGGCGTCGGTCCTCGGCTCCCTCGCCGAGGCCGCGCAGGCCGAGGCGGAGGTCCCGGTCGGGTTCCTGGCCGCGATCAGCAAGGGCCAGGAGGGATCCGAGCTGACGGAGATGGCCGAGCTCGCGGACGCCGGCGCGGCGGGCTTCAGTGACGACGGGCGGCCGGTCACCGCGCCCGGGCTCATGCGCCGCGCGCTCCAGTACGGAGCGGTCACCGACCGGCCGCTGGCGCTCCACTGCGAGGAGCCGACGCTCTCGAAAGGCGGCCAGATGCACGAAGGCGCCGTTTCGGCCGAGCTCGGGTTCGCCGGCTACCCGTCCGTCGCCGAGAGCCTGATGGTCGAACGGGACCTGTCGCTCGCGGCGTACGAGCGGAGGCCCGTCCATCTCCTGCACCTCTCGGCCCGCGAGTCGGTGGAGGCGGTTCGCAGCGCACGCGCGACGGGCGTGAAGGCGACCGCCGAGGTCACACCGCACCACCTCTGCCTCACCGACGACGCGGTGCGCTCGCTCGACTCGAACCTGAAGATGAACCCACCGCTGCGGTCGGCGGACGACCGCGCGGCCCTCGTCGAGGGCCTGCGAGACGGGACGATCCAGGCGATCGCGACCGACCACGCGCCGCACGCGCGGCACGAGAAGGAGGTGCCGTTCGAGGCGGCGCCCTTCGGCGTGACCGGCCTCGAGACCGCCTTCGCGGCGCTCTACACCCACCTCGTCGAGCCCGGGCTCGTCCCGCTCGAACTGCTCTTACGGCGCATGTCGTCGGGGCCGGCGGAGGTCTTCGGCCTTCCCGCCCCGAGAATCGCCGCGGGCGAGACGGCGAACCTCGTCCTGCTCGACACCCGGGCCGGCTGGCGCGTGCAGGAGGACGGCTTCCGCTCGCGCTCCTCGAACTCGTGGCTGCTCGGCCAGAGGCTGACCGGCAAGGTCCGGATGACCGTGGCCGCCGGGAGGACGGTGTTCGAGGCATGAGCGGCTTCCTGGTGCTCGAGGACGGGGCGGTCTTCCGCGGGGAGTCCGTCGGCGCGCCCTGCTTCTCGTTCGGTGAGGCGGTGTTCACGACGGCGATGACCGGCTACCAGGAAGTCGTGACCGACCCGAGCTTCGCCGAGCAGCTCGTCTGCTTCACGGCCCCGATGGTCGGGAACTACGGCGTCGATCCCGCGCGCTCCGAGTCCGGCCGGGCACATGCGCGCGGGGTGCTCATGCGGGAGGCCCGCGGGCCCGCGTGGACGGACTGGCTGCACGAGCGCGGCGTCCCGGCGCTCAGCGGAATCGACACGCGCTCGCTCGTCCTCCGGCTCCGGCAGGCCGGCGCGATGCGGGCCGCGATCGTCGCCGGCGACGCCTCCGTCGAGGAGACGGTGCGAGCCGTGCGCGAGCAGCCGCCCATGGCGGGCCGGCCGCTCGCCGCGGGCGTTTCGTGCGCGGAGCCCTACGCCTTCGCCGACGGCGGCCGTGCGCGGATCGCCGTCGTGGACTACGGGTGCAAGCGCTCGATCCTGCGGCGCCTCGCGAAGGCCGGTGCGGCCGTCACCGTCTTTCCGGCCACGGCCGGGGCCGACGAGCTCACGGCGTTCGACGGCGTCGTGCTCTCGAACGGGCCGGGCGATCCGGAGCCGCTCGCCGCGCAGGTCGAGACGGTCACGGCGCTGCTGGGGCGGGTCCCGTTGTTCGGCATCTGCCTGGGGCACCAGCTGCTGGCGATCGCCACCGGCCACGAGACCTTCAAGCTCCCGTTCGGCCACCGGGGCGCGAACCATCCGGTGCTGGAGAAGGCGACCGGCCGCGTGCTCGTCACTGCACAGAACCACGGCTTCGCGGTGAGGCCGGCCGCGGGCAAGGAGGCGACGCACGTCTCGCTGTACGACGGGACCGTCGAGGGCCTCGCCTTCCCCGAGCTCGGCGCGCGCTCCGTGCAGTTCCACCCGGAGGCGGGGCCGGGCCCGCACGACGCCTGGCCGGTGCTCGAGGACTGGGTCGAGGAGGTGTGCGCGGGCCATGCCAAGGCGGCCTGACCTCGAGTCGATCTGCGTGATCGGCTCCGGGCCGATCGTCATCGGGCAGGCCTGCGAGTTCGACTACTCGGGCTGCCAGGCGCTCAAGGTGCTGCGGGAGGACGGGTTCCGCACGATCGTCGTCAACTCGAACCCGGCGACGATCATGACCGACCCGGGGTTCGCCGACCGCACCTACGTCGAGCCGCTCGACCTGGAGGGTGTCGCGGGCGTCCTGGCCCGCGAGCGGCCGGACGCGCTCCTGCCGACCCTCGGCGGGCAGACCGCGCTCAACCTCGCGCTCGAGCTGGCCGAGGCAGGCGTCCTGGAGGAGCTCGGCGTCGAGCTCATCGGCGCCGGCCTCGACGTGATCCGCCGGGCCGAGGACCGCGAGCTCTTCCGCGAGACGGTCCGGCTCGCCGGCTACCGGGTCCCGGCCTCGACGGTCGTGACCGGCTGGGACGACGTCCCGCGCGGGCTGACCTTCCCGGTCGTCCTCCGGCCCGCCTTCACGCTCGGCGGGCACGGCGGCGGCACGGCGCACTCGGAGGGGGAGCTCGTGGAGCTCCTGGAGCGCGGGCTCGCGGAGAGCCCGGTCGGCCAGGTGCTCGTCGAGGAGTCGCTGATCGGCTGGGACGAGTTCGAGCTCGAGGTCATGCGCGACCGAAACGACAACGTCGTGATCGTCTGCTCGATCGAGAACCTCGACCCGATGGGCGTCCACACAGGCGACTCGGTGACGGTGGCGCCGCAGATGACCCTCCCGGACGAGGCGTACCAGGAGCTCCGGGACGCCGCGGCCGCGATCGTGCGTGCGGTCGGGGTGGAGACCGGGGGCGCCAACATCCAGTTCGCCCGCGACCGCCAGACGGGCTCCCTGCGCGTGATCGAGATGAACCCGCGGGTGTCGCGCTCCTCGGCGCTGGCCTCGAAGGCGACCGGCTACCCGATCGCCAAGGTGGCCGCCAAGCTCGCCGTCGGGTACACGCTGGACGAGATCCCGAACGACCTGACCGGGACGACGCCTGCGAGCTTCGAGCCCACGCTCGACTACGTGGTGGTCAAGTTCCCGCGGTTCTCCTTCGAGAAGTTCCCCGGCGCCGACCGGACGCTCGGCACGCAGATGAAGTCCGTCGGCGAGGCGATGGGCATCGGGCGGTCGTTCTCGGAGGCGTTCCTGAAGGCCCAGCGGGCCCGCGAGCTCGACGACGGCTGGGAGCCGCGCAACCTGCATCCGTGGTTCGAGGCGGAGCTCGAAGCGGCACGGCGGACGTTGTGCTCCGTCGACGGGGTCGAGTCCCTGGTCGCCGACGACTGGCTCCGGCTCAAGCGCGCGGGGTGGTCCGACCGCGCGATCGCCGAGCACTGCGGCACGAGCGAGGAGCTCGTGCGCGCGAGGCGGCGTTCGTGGGGCGTGCGGCCGGCCTTCCGGCGGGTCGACTCGTGCGCCGGCGAGGTCGAGGCCGCCTCGACCTACTACTACTCGACCTGGGGAGAGGCGGACGAGAACCCTGCGGCTCCCGGAGTGGGCCGGAGCGTCGTCATCCTCGGCTCCGGCCCGAACCGCATCGGCCAGGGGATCGAGTTCGACTACTGCTGCGTCCACGCGGCGAAGAGCCTGCGCGAGCTGGGGTTCGAGACGGTGATGGTCAACTGCAACCCGGAGACGGTCTCCACCGACTACGACACGTCGGACCGCCTGTACTTCGAGCCGCTCAGCGTGGAGGACGTGCTCGCGATCTGCGAGCGGGAGCAGCCGGTCGGGGTCGTGATCCAGTTCGGCGGCCAGACACCGCTCAAGCTGGCGCGCGCGATCGAGGGAGCCGGCTACCGAATCCTCGGGACGCCGTTCGACGCCGTCGACCTCGCCGAGGACCGTGAGCGGTTCGGCGCGCTCTGCCGGACGCTCGGGATCGACGTGCCGGCGTGGGGGATGGCGGGCTCGCAGGGGGAGGCCGTCGGGGTGGCCGAGGACATCGGCTATCCGGTGCTCGTCCGCCCGTCCTACGTGCTGGGCGGCCGCCAGATGGTCGTCTGCTACGACGCGGAGACGGTTGCGTCGAGCGTGCCGACAGGGGCACGGGTGCTGGTCGACCGGTTCCTCGAGGGCGCGCTCGAGATCGACGTCGACGCTCTGTGCGACGGCCGGGAGACCCTTGTCGCCGCGGTGATGCAGCACGTCGAGGAGGCCGGTGTCCACTCCGGCGACTCGAGCTGCGTGCTCCCGCCGCCGGCGCTGGACGAGGGCGTGCGCGCCGAGATCGACGAGATCGTCACGACCCTGGCGCCTGCCCTCGGCGTGGTCGGGCTCGTCAACGTGCAGCTCGCCGTCCTCGACGGACAGGTCTTCGTGATCGAGGCGAACCCCCGCGCCTCCCGGACGGTGCCGTTCGCGAGCAAGGCGATCGGGATCAACCTCGTCGAGGCGGCCTGCCGGCTCGCCG
>DASTWB010000149.1:0-8089 GCA_035758725.1 Gaiellaceae bacterium | reverse complement strand
AGCTGGAACCTCGCCCGGATCGCGGCAGAGGTTCCGTACCAGCTGCACGACACGCTCGAGCAGGTCCGCGACGGGCAGATCGAGGTCGGGTTCGTCCACAAGGGGCTGGACGAGTTCATGGACCGCCTGGTGCTGACCATGAACCGGCTCGTGATCGCGCTGGTCGTCGCCGCCGGGCTGCTCGCCTCGAGCCTGCTCGGGATCTTCGCGACGGGCGGACCGCAGCTCGTCGGCATCAACGCGCTGTCGGTCGTCGGGTTCGTCGTCTCGGGGATCCTCGGCTTCTGGCTGCTCTGGGGCGTCCTTCGCTCCGGACGTCTCTAGGAACACCGCGCTTCCCCCGTTCGAGGGACGCGGGCTACCCCGGACCGGGCGGATATTGGGGGAGTGCGGCCTCGTTTTCGCGTGCCCTCGCGCCTGCTCGGCCCCTCGACGGTCTCGGTTGCGCTGCTCGGGGGCGTCGCGCTCTACGCCGGGCTCCTCCTGACGGACGTCGGCGGCGACGGGTACAGCGGCCTCCGGGACGTCTTCTTCTACAACGCGCTGCTGGTGGCCTCGTCGCTGTTCTGTCTCGCGCGTGCCGCCCTGCGGCCGGACGCCCGGCTTCCATGGGCACTGGTCGGCCTCGGCCTCTCGGCCTGGGTGATCGGCGACCTGTACTACGAGATCGCGTTCAAGAACGCGGACGAGGTGCCGTTCCCCTCCGTCGCCGACGCCTTCTATCTCCTGCTCTATCCGCTCGTCTACGCCGGGCTCGCCCTGCTGCTGCGCAGCCGCCTCCAGGACGTTCGGGCCGATCTCTGGGCCGACGGCGTGATCGCCGGGCTGACGATCGCCGCGCTCGGTGCCGCACTCGTCTTCGGCGTGATCGTCGACACGACGGGCGGGGACCCCCTGACGGTCGGCACGAACCTGGCCTATCCGTTCGCAGACCTCGGGCTGATCGCCGTCGTCGTCGTCGTCCTCGCCATGACCGGCTGGATGGTCGACAGGGCGTGGGCCTGCGTCCTGCTCGGCTGCCTGGTCTTCGGCGTCGCCGACACCGCATACCTCTACGCGACCGCGAACGGCACCTACAGCGAGGGAGCGCTGCTCGACACCGGCTGGGTGGCGGGGATCGCGCTGATCGCGGTTGCGGCCTGGCAGCCGCGACGCGCCGTGGCAGCGGTCCGCGTGGACGGGTTCTGGGCCTTCGCGCTGCCGACGGCGTTCGGCTCCGTGGCGCTCGCGCTGCTCGTCTACGACCACTTCGGGCGGATCAACACGATTGCGCTCGTGCTCGTGACCTCGGCGCTCGCGGCGGTGATCGTCCGGATGGCGCTGACGTTCCGGCGGAACGCTCACCTGCTCGAGGCGAGCCGCCGGGATGCGGAGACGGATGCGCTGACCGGGCTCGCGAACCGCCGGCGCCTGCTCCTCGACCTCGAGAACCGGATCAGCGCCGGGGTGCCGACCATCCTCCTGCTCTTCGACCTCGACGGCTTCAAGTCGTACAACGACGCGTTCGGGCATCCCGCGGGCGACGCCCTCCTCCACCGGCTTGCGCTGAGGCTGGGCACGGCGACGGAGCCGTACGGGCGCGCGTACCGGATGGGAGGCGACGAGTTCTGCGTCATCGCCGACGGCGACACGCTCGACCGCGGCCGGGTCATCTCCGCCGCCCTTCGGGCGCTGCGGGATGCGGGTGAGGGCTTCGAGATCGGCTCCGCCTACGGCGCCGCGATCCTGCCCGACGAGGCGAACGAGCTCTCGGAGGCGATGCGGATCGCCGACACCCGCCTCTACGGGAACAAGGACAGCCGTCGTGCGTCGGCCGGCCGCCAGACCCGCGAGGTGCTCCTCAGCGCCCTCGCCGAGCGGGACGCCGGCCTGCGCGGCCATCACTCGGCCGTCGCGCAGCTCGCGCGCGCGGTGGGCGAGAAGCTCGAGCTCGCCGAGTCCGAGCTCCAGGATCTCGTCCTCGCGGCCGAGCTCCACGACGTCGGCAAGCTCGCGATCCCCGACTCGATCCTCTCCAAGGAGGGCCCGTTGACCGAGGACGAGTGGGTCTTCGTGCACCGGCACACCGTGATCGGCGAGCGGATCCTGTCGTCGGCCCCGGCGCTCGCCCGGATCGGGCGGATCGTGCGCTCGACCCACGAGCGGCTCGACGGGCTGGGCTATCCGGACGGGCTCGCCGGCGAGCAGATCCCGCTGCTCTCACGGATCGTGGCCGCCTGCGACGCGTTCCACGCGATGGTCGAGGATCGGCCCTACCGGGCCGCGATCGGCGAGGACCACGCCGTGGCCGAGATCCGGCGCTGCAGCGGCACGCAGTTCGACCCCGCGGTCGTCGAGGCGCTGATCGAGGCCCGACGGGAGCTCGGGCTGCAGCGGCTGGTCGCGTAGTCCAAGCGACTCCCGGCCTCACGTCCGGTGGGACACTCTGGGGCGTGGAGATCGCGGAGATCTCGTACGCGCGTAGCGGCGACGTCAACATCGCCTACCAGACCGTCGGCGGCGGCCCGGTCGACCTCGTCTTCGTCAGGGGATTCGCCGGCGACCTGCTCTCCGTGTGGGAGCAGCCGCTCCTGGTGCGCTTCGTGGAAGGTCTCGCGTCGTTCACCCGCGTGACGATGATCGACAAGCGTGGCACCGGGCTCTCCGACCGCGTCCGGGAAGTGCCGACGCTCGAGACGCGGATGGACGACCTCCGAGCCGTGATGGACGAGATCAGAGCGGAGCGGGCGGTGCTCTGGACGGCGCAGGAGGGCGCTCGGCTCGCGACGCTCTTCGCCGCGAGCTACCCGGAGCGCACGGCCGGGCTCGTCCTCTTCGATCCGACCGCGAAAGGACGGCGAACGGCCGACTACCCCTGGGCGCTCGGCGACGACGAGTGGCGCGCACGTCTCGTCGAGATCCGAGCGGGGTGGGGCCGGACCGAGTTCCTCGACGGCCTGCTCGCCGAATGGGCACCGACGATGAAGGACGACCCCGACTTCCGTGCCTGGTTCGTCGCGCACATGCGGCGCGGCCTGAGCCCCGGGTCGGCGCTGGCGTTCTTCCGGATGATGATGGACTCGGACGTGACCGACGTGCTGCCCGTCGTCCGCGTGCCGACGGTCGTGCTGTCGAGCTCGTCGGAGCGCGGCCCCGGTGCGTACGTGGCCGAACGGATCCCCGGCGCCCGGCTCGTCGAGCTGCCGCCCAGCCTGCGGGGGATCTATCACTGGGTCGACGACGGCGCGAGCGACGTCGCGATGCGCGAGACGCGGAAGCTCGTGGCCGAGGTCGGCGCAGAGCCGGTTCAGGAGCGGGTGCTCGCGACGGTCCTCGTCACGGACATCGTCGGCTCCACGGAGCGGGCCTCCCGCCTCGGGAACGCGAAGTGGCGCGACGTCCTCGAGCGACACCACGCCGTCGTGCGCAGGCGTCTGGCGGAATTTCGCGGCGAGGAGCTCGACACGGCTGGAGACGGCTTCCTTGCGGTCTTCGACGGGCCGGGGCGGGCGATCGAGTGCGCGCTCGCGCTTGTCGAGGACGTTCGCGCGATCGACCTCGAGATCCGGGCCGGCCTCCACACGGGGGAGTGCGTGCGGCTCGGCACCACGCTGACCGGAATCGCCGTGCCGACCGGCGCGCGGATCGCAGCGGCGGCGGGCCCCGGAGAGGTGCTCGTGTCGAGCACGGTCAAGGACCTCGTCGCCGGCTCGGGGATCGAGTTCGAGGACCGCGGCACGCACGACCTGAAGGGCGTTCCGGGGGAGTGGAAGCTCTTCGCCGTCGGCGCCACGGAGCTAGTCGCTTCGTCCTAGGCGGCTCTGGATTCTTCGTCGCAGATCCGCGCGAAAGGACATCTGTTCCACGCGGGAGGGCGTTGGTAGCGTCGCCGCCATGACCAGCGCGCTGCTCCTGGCCGAACCGGAGTCCGCGACGCGGGGCTTCCTCGAGCGCCACCTTCGCCAGGACGGCTTCAACGTCCTCGAGGCGGTCGACGGCGAGGCGGTCGAGCTGGCGGAGCGCTCGCGCCCCGATCTCGTGCTCGCGTCGGACTCGCTCGCCCTCGAGCTCTGCCGCCGGGTCGCCGACGTCCCGGTGATCGTGCTCGGCCGGCCCGATTCCGACGCAGTCGATCGTGTCCGCGCGCTCGCGGGCGGGTGTGACGACTACCTCGCCCGGCCGTTCCACTACGAGGAGCTGCTCGCCCGGATCCGCGCGGTGCTCCGCCGTGTCGCGCCGCCCGACCGTGACCGGATCGAGGTGAGTGGGCTCGCGATCGACCGCGCCGCGCGTCGCGTCCTCGTCGGCGGCGTGCCCGTGGTGCTCGCGGCGAAGGAGTACGACCTGCTCGTGAAGCTCGCGGGCGACCCGACCCGGGTCTTCACGAAGGAGGAGCTCCTGCGCGAGGTCTGGGGGTTCCGGTCGCTCGGGCGGACGAGGACGCTGGACTCGCACGCGTCCCGCCTGCGGCGCAAGCTGGCGGCCGCAGGCGGTGACTTCGTGCGGAACGTCTGGGGGGTCGGCTACTCGCTCCTGAACGAGTCGACGTAGTGGCCGAGGACGAAGTCCCAGCCCGGGTCGTAGCCTGCGCGGCCCTCGGCGTCGCCGATCGCGTCCCAGCCGCGGTGCTCCAGGTCGACACGCGTGCCGCTTCCTTCCGGCGTGAAGCGGACCTCCACCTCGGTCGGGCCGCGCTCGGGGTTCACGCGCCAGCGGAGGACGAACCTGCTGTGCGGCTCCCACGCGAGGACGTCGGCCCAGTCCGCCTCCTCGCCGCCGGTCGAGCGCTCGTAGACACGGCCGCCCACCCGTTCGTCGAAGACGACCTCCTGGACGCGATCCTCGAAGATCGAGTGCGACGCGATCGGCCACCAGCTGCCGATCTGCCGCGTGAACGTCTCGAACGCGGTCTCGGGCGCGGCATCGACCGTGATGGTCTTGTTGATCGCCGCGAGCGCTTCCGTCGTGCTCATGCCTTGCTCCTTTCCCTCCGTTCGGCCTCGGCCTTGAAGTCGGCGAGCGCCTGATCCCAGAAGCGGTCGAAGTAGCTGCGGAGCGCCGCGACGCCGTCGAGGTCGACCCGGTAGACGCGGCGCGTGCCCTCCGCCCGTTCGCGGACGAGTCCCGCCTGCTTCAGCACCTTGAGGTGCTGCGAGACGGCCGGCCGGCTGACGGGGAGCTCACCCGCCAGCTCCCCGACAGCCATCGGCCGGCGAGCCAGTCGCTCGAAGATCGTCCGGCGAGTCGAGTCGCCGAGGGCGTTCATCGCTACTGCGTAAGCTTCCACTTACCGTAAGCTTAGGCTTACGATTACGGGATGTCAAGCCTTCCGGACTCCAGGTCGAGGAGCAGCCGCTTCCGGTCGAGCCCGCCGCCGTAGCCGACGAGACTGCCGTTCGAGCCGACCACGCGGTGGCAGGGAAGCACGATCGGGATCGGGTTGCGGTTCATGATCGTCCCGACCGCGCGGGCCGCCCGCGGGTTCCCGGCCTCGACGGCGAGGGACTTGTACGTGGTCACCTCGCCGTACGGCACCCTCGCCAGGCGCTCGAGGATCAGCCGAGAGAACCCTTCGCGGCCGCGGAGGTCGAGCGGCAGGTCGAACTCGCGCCGGCGGCCGTCGAAGTACTCGTCGAGCTCGCGGCGCACGTCGTCAACCTCTCGCGGAGCTCGCAGCACCCGCACCCCGAACGTGCGGGCCAGCGACTCGGTCTCCCGCTCGGGCTCGGGATCGAAGGAGATGCGGCACAGGCCCCGCTCGCTGACGGCCAGGAGGAGCGGTCCGATCGGCGTGTCGGCGACGTCGAACGAGACGTCGAGCAGGCCGGTCTCGGCGGCGGCCTGCCGGAAGCGGCGGTCGAGAGCATTCGGAACCGAGGTCATGTCAGCCTCCTTCGCAGGCGCCGGACGCCCGACGAGGCGGCCTGGCGGGCGGCGTCCTCGCTCGAGCCGAGCGCGGCGCCGATGTCCGAGTAGGAAAGGTCGTAGCCGTAGCGCAGCACGACGGCGGCGCGCTCCTTCTCAGGGAGCTCCTCCGCGAGGTGCTCGATCTGCGCATACGCGGGGCGGTCGTCCGCCGTCTCGCCGTCGATCGCGGCGCCCGGTTCCGGATGCCGCTTTCGCCCTTCGTCGGCGGCAACCCTGGTGGCGATCGTGAACACCCAGGCGCGCAGGTAGCGGCCATGGCGCAGCCCGTCGTAGCCGCGGAGCGCCCGGAGGAACGTCTCCTGGAACGCATCCTCGGCCCGCTGACGTCCGAGCAGGCGTACGAGGTGCGCGAACACGGCGTCGCGGTTCTCGGCATAGAAGCGCTCGAACGGCGGGATGGTCATCGCCTCCATCATCATCTTCAACGTGGCGGTCGCGGAGCGTGTGAGATGAGAGCAGCAGTCGTCGGCCACGTCGAGTGGGTGGACTTCGTGCCCGTCGAGCGAGTCCCGGACCCGGGGACGATCATCACGACGGTCGACCACTGGTCCCAGCCGGCGGGTGGCGGGACGGTGTCGGCCGCGGAGTTCCTGCGGCTCGGTGCCGAGACGACCTTCTTCACCGCCGTGGGCGACGACGAGCTGGGGCGGCGGACCGAGCGCGCGTTGCGCGACCACGGGCTCCGCGTGAAGGCCGTCGTGCGGGATGCTCCGCAGCGGCGCGCGCTGACGTATCTCGACGCGCAGGGCGAGCGGACGATCACCGTGCTGGGCGAGAAGCTCCACCCGCATGCCGACGACCCACTTCCGTGGGACGAGCTCGAAGGCACGGACGCCGTCTACTTCACGAGCGGCGACGTCGGCGCGCTCCGCCAGGCGCGCCGCGCCCGGATCCTGGTCGCGACCGCCCGCGAGCTCTCGACGCTGAAGCGGGGGGACGTCCAGCTCGACGCCCTCGTCCACAGCGCCCGGGACCACGGCGAGCGGTACGAGCCCGGGGAGCTCGATCCGCCTCCGCGGCTCGTCGCGTCCACCGAGGGCAGGGCGGGCGGCCGCTACGTCCAGGACGGGACGGAGGGACGCTGGGAACCGGCGCCGCTTCCCGGCCCGCTGCGGGACGTCTACGGGGCGGGGGACTCGTTTGCCGCCGGCCTCGCATTCGCACTGGCCGAAGGCCGAACGGCGCAGGGGGCCGTCGACTTCGCGGCGGCGTCGGCCGCGTGCGCGATGACGAGACGGGGGGCGCTCCAGGCCCCATGACCCGTCGGAGATCGGAGGGCCGCTTCGCGTGCAGCTCTGCCAGAGTGGGCCGATGCCCGAGGATCACTTCGGCGAGCGGGTAGCAGCGCGGTACGACGAGTCGGCGGCCGACATGTTCGAGCCGGAGGTCGTCGATCCCGTCGTCGATTTCCTCGCCGAGCTGGCCGGACGCGGCGCTGCGCTCGAGCTCGGCATCGGCACCGGCCGCATCGCGCTCCCGCTCGCGCGGCGCGGCGTCCGCGTGCACGGGATCGACCTCTCCGAGGCGATGGTTGCGAGGCTGCGCGCGAAGCCGGGAGCGGACGCAATCGGTGTGACGATCGGCGATTTCGCCACCACGACGGTCGAGGGGACATTCTCGGTCGCTTACCTCGTCTTCAACACGATCATGAACCTCACGACCCAGGACGAGCAGGTCGCCTGCTTCCGAAACGCCGCCGCCCATCTCGATCCGGGCGGCTGCTTCGTGATCGAGGTGGGCGTGCCGGGGCTCCAGCGACTCCCACCCGGCGAGACGTTCCAGCCGTTCACCGTGAGTCCCACGAGGCTGGGGTTCGACGAGTACGACGTCGTGTCGCAGGGACTGATCTCCCACCACTACTGGGTCGTCGACGGCAAGCTCGAGGTCGTCTCGGTGCCGTTTCGCTACGTGTGGCCGTCGGAGCTCGACCTGATGGCCCGGCTCGCCGGGATGACGCTGCGCGGGCGCTGGAGCGGCTGGAGGCGCGAGCCGTTCACGAGCGACAGCACCGAGCACGTCTCCGTCTGGGAGAAGCCGGCCCCGGCTCAGCCCGCCACGAGCGCTTCGTAGAGCTCACGGTCGCGCGCCCGCGCGGCCGCCAGCGCCTCGGCGCGGTCCGGCCGCGGGTCGAAGGCCCGTTCGAGCGGCGGGCCCGGCACGGCCATGCCGAGGCGCTCCAGCG
>DASTWB010000121.1:0-3946 GCA_035758725.1 Gaiellaceae bacterium | reverse complement strand
ACCACGGCAACCGGCTGTTGATGGGCCTGGCCGAGCGGGCGAACGTGATCGTCGACTTCACGAACGTGCCGGTCGACAACTACGTCCTCGGGAACGTCGGTCCGGACGAGCCGTTCGGCGGCGGCGAGCCGCCGGGCGACTTCGACTTCGCCGACCCGGACACCACCGGCCAGAGCAGGCAGTTCCGCGTCGTGCCGGCGGTGGCCCCGGACCCGACCACGCCGCCGATGTTCCTGGTGCTGCCGGCCATCGCCCCACTTCCGGTGCCGGCCACGACACGCCCGCTGGCGCTCCTGGAGATGATGTCGGAGGCCTGGGACGGTCCGGCGGAGGCGATGCTCGGGAACGTGGACGAAGAAGGGAACGCCACCCACAAGATGTGGGCCGAAGAGGTCAGCGAGAACCCGAACCCGGGCGATACGGAGGTCTGGGAGTTCTACAACGGCACGGCCGACGCCCACCCGATGCACATCCACGAGATCGTCTTCGAGGTCGTCGACCGCCAGAGCCTCGAGGTCAACGAGGACGGAGAGGCCGTCCCGCCGTTCCGGCTCGTCGGCGACCCACGCCCTCCTGAGGCGTGGGAGAACGGGCTCAAGGACACCGTCATCGCCTACCCGGGCGAGGTCACCCGCGTGCGGGGGCAGTTCAACACGCCGGGCCAGTTCGTCTGGCACTGCCACATCGTCGAGCACGAGGACAACGAGATGATGCGGCCGTACCGCATCGGCCCGCCGCAGCCCGGCGAGCCGGGCTGACCGGGCGGGATGGGTGCCGGGCCGAGTCGATCCTCGGCCCGCACCCAACCCAGTCCGCGTGCGCCTTGCGGAAAAGCCGCGAGGGTGTTCGGTTCACCCACGGATGCAGGGCGAGATCGTCGTCCGGAGAGTTCGTCTTGCGATGTACGCACGAGCGATCGACGAGGCTGAAGCGCGACTCCACCAGCTTCGCCAGGAGGAGTGGGGGGAGATCGGCGTTGCCGCCGTCGCGCTCGGAGTTGCAGTCGCCGCGACCCAGCTCCATCCGCCGCTCGCCCTGCCCCTCCTCGTCGGCGGCCTCGCCGTCGGGGCGTTCGGCGTCAGAGCGCTGTGGCGTCGATGGGATCTCGTCGATCGACTCGCCGGAGAACGAGACGCCTATGTGATCTCGGAGGTCTTGGCCTACGCCTCACGGGAGGCGACGATCGAGCGGCGGCGCAACCTCGCGGGGCTGATCCGTCTCAGGGTGAGCCGGCCGGACCCGGCCTCGGAGGCGCGAATCCACGCCCTCGCCGAGGAGCTCGAAGAGCTCGCGTGCGAGCTCGAGGACGGCGAGCTCGAGCTCGACCCCGCCTGCGCCGTTGCCTGCGCGCGACTCTTGAGCTATCCGACGGGGAGCCCGCTCCTCGATCCGGCCCTTCCGCCGGAGGAGGTGCGCTCCCGCCTTCGGCAGATCCGGTCCGGCTTCCGGCCGCGTCGCCTGCCTGCCTGAGTGCTGCGATCGCTCTCGGAGCCCGGTCTGTCGCTGCTGCGTGGAGCTGCTCGAGCCAAGCTCGGAGCCGCGACGCGCCGGGACGCAGCCCGTCGCGCCGCGGAGCTCGGCCTCAGCGCGTAACCGCGACCGCCTCCGTGTACGCCGCCGGGATCGCAATCGGGTCGCCGGCGAGCCGGTCGTGCCTGCTTGCGAGCTCGACGAGATCGCGCTCCAGCGCCTCACGGGCCTCGCCTTCCAGTGCTGCGAAGGCCTTCAGCGTCGGCCCGTACCAGCGCCGGAAGAAGTCGACGAACTCCTCGGGGGACTGGAACCGCCACGTGAAGATGCGCTCGGCCACCTCCAGCGAGGCGATGCCGTCGCCGAACAGCTTGCGCAGGTGCTCCTCCGTCCCCCAGAGCAACGGGGACTGCACCCCGGCCGGCGGCGGCACGTGCGCCGCGGTCGTGCGGAACAGCTCGCCGATGAACCCGTCGGGCGTCCAGCTTGCGAGGGCGACGGTGCCGCCGGGCCGGCAGACGCGGGCGAGCTCGGCGGCCGCCCGCTCCTGGTTGGGGGCAAACATGGCGCCGAAGACCGACGTGACCGCGTCGAACGAGTCGTCCGGGAACGGCAGCGCCTCGGCGTCACCTTCGACGAGCTCGATCTCGAGGCCCTCGGCGGCCGCGCGCTCACGGCCTCGCTCGAGGAGCGCCGGCACGTAGTCGACCCCGATCACCGTGCAGCCGTGGCGTGCGGCGGCGATGGCGGCGTTGCCGCTGCCGGTGGCGACGTCGAGCACCCGCCAGCCGGCGCGGAGGTCGGCCGTGTCGCAGAGGTGCTCCGCCACCAGCTGGATCCGGGCGGCGACGACGGAGAAGTCGCCGCTCGCCCAGGTCTGCTGCTGACGCTGCTTGATCGCGTCGAGGTCGGGCGTCGTCGTTTCCGGCCTTTCCGTCATTGGTCACTCCTCAGGGAACGCCGCACGACCATTCGTGCGGGGCAGCTCAGGATGGTACGGCCGGCCGACTCCGCCGTCACCGGCGCCGGCTGCCCGTCTTCCGCGGGGCAGGTACCTAGGCCGGAAGCTCGTCCGGAAGGCCGAAGTGCGGGAAGACCTCGGGTGTGCGGAACGCCGTGACGTCTGCGATGCGCGCCCCCCGGAAGGTGAGGACGTCGAGCGCGATGGGGACATAACGGCTCCGTTCCGCCTCCAACACGTACGTTCCCAACGCCGGCTGGCCGTTGGCCCGCGTCGGCACGTACCGCAGGTGCGGCGGCGCTGCGCCGGGCATGAGCCACGAGTCGGCGACGGCCTCGCGGCCGCGGTACCACCTCGGGTACGGCGGCATCTCGAACGTCACGTCCTGGGCCAGCAAGCCGACGATCGCGTCGACGTCGCCCTGCTCGAACGCGTCGACGAAGCTCTGCACGATCTCGCGGACGCGCTCGTCGCCCAGCGAGCGCATCGTCGCCTGCTGGCTCTTCTCGGGCAGCCGCTCGTCGATCGTCTTGCGAGCGCGCTGGAGTGCGCTGTTCACGGACGCGACCGTCGTGCCGAGCGACTCGGAGACCTCCTTCGCCGAGAAGCCGAGCACCTCGCGGAGGACGAGCACGGCTCGCTGTCGCGGGGGCAGGTGCTGGAGTGCCGCGACGAACGCAAGCTCAACGGCCTCGCGCTGCTCGTAGCGAGCGTCGGGCGCCGCGTAGCCGCCTTCGAGGCCGATCGCCTCGTCGGGGTAGGGCTCGATCCAGACGGGCCCGCTCAGCGGCTCGTCGGGCTCGTCCGCGTCGCCGTCCGGAGGCGGCCCGTAGTCGATCGGGAGCACGCGCTTCGGCCTCCGGCCGATCGCGTCCAGGCAAGCGTTCGTCGTGATCCGGTACAGCCACCTTCGAAGCGCGCTGCGCCCGTCGAACCCGCAGAGACCGCGCCAGGCGCGCAGCAGTGCGTCCTGCAACGCGTCCTCGGCGTCGTGGAGCGAGCCGAGCATGCGGTAGCAGTGGGCATGGAGCTCTGCGCGGTGGGGCTCGACGAGCCGGCGGAACGCGTCTTCGTCGCCGCCGCAGGCCGCGTCCAGCAACTGCCGCTCGGTCGATCTCGTGTTCGCGGAAATCATCTCTCTCGGAAATCAGGACCAGCTGAAGGGCGAGAACTCATCGCGGCGCACCGATTATTTTCCGGGAACGGCGACGGTCTTAGAGAAAGGCCATGGCGCACCGGGTCGCCAATCCCGTCGTCCACCTCGAGCTTCGCACGGGGAACCTGCCGCGCGCGTGCGCCTTCTACACGCGGCTCTTCGGGTGGCGCGCAGAGACCGTCCATACGGGCTCGGGTGACTATCTGACGCTCACCCTCGGAGATCGGATCGAGGGCGGTGTGGTCGAGCACGACACCCAGCTGCCCTTCTGGCTGCCCTACGTGGAAGTCGCGGACGTGGCCGACTTCACCGAGCAGGCGCGCCTCCTCGGCGCCTCGGTGTGCCTCCCGCCGCGGGAA
>DASTWB010000098.1:0-5406 GCA_035758725.1 Gaiellaceae bacterium | reverse complement strand
GGTCATCCTGCTGCTGCGGCGACGGCGGGGGCTTGGCCGACGAGCTCTCGGGCCAAGACGGCGACGATTCCCGGGTCGAACTGGCTGCCTGCGCACCGCTCCAGCTCCTCCACGGCCTGCCGCGGCGTCAGCCGGCCGCGGTAGGCACGGTCGGAGGTCATCGCGTCGTAGGCGTCGGCCACGAAGATGATCCGCGCCCCGAGCGGGATCTCCTCGCCGCAGAGCCGCCCGGGGTAGCCCGTGCCGTCCCAGCGCTCGTGGTGGTGCAGCACCCACTCGGCGACGGGATCGACGCCGAGGCTCTCGAGCATGCGGTGACCGATCTGGGGATGTCGCTCGAGGATCAGGCGCTCCGGTTCGGTGAGGGGGCCCGGCTTGCGGAGGATCTCCTCCGGGATCGCGAGCTTTCCGAGGTCGTGCAGGCTCCCGGCCAGCCGCGTGAGCTCGACGTGCTCCTGGTCGAGGCCGAGCCTCTGCGCGATCCACGCGCCGAGCTCGGCCACGCGGGTCGAATGGCTGCCCGTGTACGTGTCGCGCGCGTCGACCGCCTTCGCGAGGCTGGCGGCGGCGCGGAAGCGGGCGGCACGGTCCGGGCCGCGGGCGAGGCGGCGCAGCTCGGCCAGCTCGACGACGTCGGGCCGGTAGACGTGGACGCGGTTCTTCCCGTGCTCCTTCGCCCAGTAGAGCGCGCTGTCGGCGAGACGGATCAGCTCGTCGCGGTCGAACGCCTGGCGCGGAAAGCCCGCGACGCCGGCGCTCGCCGTGACCGAGCCCACGTCGGCCAGCTCGAGCGTCCCGATGCGGGCGAGCACGGACGCGGTAGCCGACATGCCCTCGTCGGACGTGAGCCCGGGAAGCAGCAACGCGAACTCGTCGCCGCCGAGGCGGAACGCCTCGCCGTTCTGCCGCAGGCGGGCCCCCACCTGCGCGAGGACACGGTCGCCGACGGGATGACCGTAGAGGTCGTTGATCCGCTTGAAGTCGTCGATGTCGATCATGCAGAGGGTGAACGGCTCGCCGTCCGCCTCCGAGCGCAGCAGCTCCCGCTGGAGCCGCTCCTGGAAGCTGCGGTGGTTACCGAGCCCCGTCAGCGGGTCGGTCAGCGCGAGCCGCATGGCGCGAAGCGCCTGGTACGCCGAGCGCTGGTAGAGCGAGATCGCGAGCAGCGGGCCGACGAGCGCCGCAGAGAGGAGCGGTGAGCGCTGCCAGAGCACGACCAGCATCAGTGCCGCCGACCCCATCAGCGCGAACGGCACGGCCGTGGAGCGGGTGGAGGAGACGACGAGCTCGGCGAAGGGACGCCGCGTCGTGCCGGCGACCGCGGCGGAGACGAGCAGGAGGTTCAGCGCGTACTGCGTGGTCGCGGAGATGCCCACCTCGGCGACGATCACGGCCGTTCCCGACCCCTCCACGAGGGACACGAGGACCGCGGCGGCCCCGGCGGCGATCGCGAACACGGAGGCGTTGAATGCGACGCGCTCCAGCGGCCGGTGCTCGAGCAGCTGGACGATCGCCGGCGCGGCGAGCGCGATCAGCACGCCCGCGTCCCAGCCGAAGAGGATGATCCCGCTCGTCCCGAAGACGAACGAGAGCGTGACGCCGCCGCTCTCGGCGCCCTCGATCGGCACCGGATAGCGGCTGGCGAGCGTGGACGCGAGGAGGAAGGCGAGCGGGCCCGCGACCTGTGCGAGGTCGTGGGGCCTGGCCGCGAACGACACGGCGGCGGCCGTCGCGATGGCGAGGCCGGCGATCCAGACGGGCGCGACGAGGAGCAGGACGCGCGGCGGCAGACGTCGCATGATCGTCGCCGCTACCAGTTCCAGTTGTACGAGCTGACGACGTCGCCGGCCGCAGAGGCGATTGAGACGCACACGGCCAGCAAGGTCAGCAGGCGTGCCTTCCACTCGAGCATTCCAGCTCCCCTTTCACATTCGCTGAAGCGGGCTCGATTCTCCTCCGCCGCCGGGGCCGCGCCATCACCCGTTCGGGTTATTCGCTCTTTGCGGGTTTTCGGCTAGGTCAGGCCCGCTTCTGCGAGAGGTCTCCGACCCCAGGCGAAGCGCTCCGCATACCAGCCGTCGACCCGGACGAGGGCCACGCCGTAGCGCGAGGAGTGGATCATCCAGTCGTTCCCGGCGTAGATGCCCATGTGATCGACGGCGGCCGGGCGGGCCCGGCGGCCGCCGCGGCCGAAGAAGAGGAGGTCGCCCGGCTGGAGATCCGCGAGGGCGATGCGGCGGCCCTTCGGCACCTCGCCGGCCATCTGCGCCGCCGTCCGGCCGCGGAGCGTCGCGTTGAGCTTCTCGCCGCCGGCATACGCCTCGAGCTTGTAGACGCGCCAGGCGAAGCCGGAGCAGTCGAACCCTCCCCGCGAGCGGACGCCGAGGACCGACTGCTCGCCCGAGCTCGTCCCGCCCCAGACGTACGGGTAGCCGATGAGGTTGAACGCGGTCTGGAGGACCCTCCGCTGCCACGGCGTGTAGACGGGGAGCTCGAACTCGAGCGACTCCACCTCGACCGACTCCGTCTCCCGGCCCGAGAACCGGAGGATCTGGGCGGCGGAGTACGCGGCCTCGGCACGGGAGGCCACGTCGTCCGGCCGCAGCTCGAGCGCGTCGAAGGCAGCCTCGTGGTTCTTCCGGAGGCCGATGAGGCGCGCAACGACCTCGCTTCCGAACCGTGCCGGAGGCTTGGCACCGGTTGCACGCGCGCCGAGGTAGAACCGCCGGGCGTCGTCCGAGAGGCCGAGGCCGCGCACGAGGGCCTGGTCGAGCTCGGCGAGCGTCGCATCCGCGCCCGGGTTCGCCGGTTCGGGGGCGGGCAGCTCGGTCAGCCCGGTGACGAGGTCGGCGAGCGCCCGCTTCTTCAGGGGCGCGTCGGGCCGGAACGTCGCCGGGTTGCCGCCCATGAGGCCGCGGGACGTCACGATCGTGATCTCGCGGTGCGCCCAGGAGCGCTTCGCCGCGAGGACGGCGGTTGGAGCGCCCAGGGTCAGGCACGCGCAGACGATGGCCGCAAGCAGTCGACGCACGTGATTCGTATCGTCGGAGGCGCTCGGGGGCTTTAGGCTGAGGAGCGTGACCTGGAGCGTTCAGCCGGATCCCGCGGACGAGACCGAGCGTCAGGCGCTGATCGCCGCGCTCGAACGGGCGCTCGCCGAGGAGGCGGCAGCCGCGTCCGGGTACGTCGGCGCCTGGTGGCGGTCCGGGTTCGACGGCCTAGGCGGGGGCCCGGCTGCGGAGAAGCCGTGGGGCGAGCCGCGCGTAGTCGAGCCCTGAGACCCAGGTCACGACGAGCGCGACGATCAGCGCCCACCAGGCGATCGACTCGTCGATCGACCCGCCGGCCGCGAAGCCGCCGACGATCGCGGCGACCGACTGCGTCCCGGTCTTCAGCTTGCCGAGGTCGCGGGCGCCGAGGACGACGCCTCGCTCGAGCGCAGCGAGCCTGAGCCCGGACACGAGGAACTCGCGAGCGACGATCGCGGCCACGACCCAGCCCGCGAAGATCCCCTCCCCGAGCAGGACGATCAGCACCGAGAGGACGAGGATCTTGTCCGCAACCGGGTCGAGGAGCGAGCCCATCGCGGACGAGCTGCCGCTGCGACGCGCGAGCCAGCCGTCGACCCAGTCGGTCGCCATCGCGACGGCGAACAGGGCCGTCGCCCAGTACTCGTGGCCCGGGAAATCGATCGCGAACAGCGCCACGATCGCGGGTGCAGCCGCCATCCGCGCGACGGTCAGCTGATCGGCCGGCCCCATACCGACACAATATGCCGGTCGTGGCCGGCTTCTCGAAGGTGCTCGTCGTCAATCGCGGCGAGATCGCAATCCGGATCTTCCGCACGCTGCGTGAACTCGGCATCGCTCCGGTCGCCGTGTACTCCGAGGCGGACCGTGCTTCGCTCCACGTTCGTGCCGCCGACGAGGCGTACCTGGTCGGCCCGGGCCCGCCGGCCGAGAGCTACCTGGCGCAGGAGCGTGTGATCGACGCCGCACGGCGGTCCGGGGCCGAGGCGGTTCATCCGGGCTACGGGTTCCTCGCCGAGAACGCCACCTTCGCGCGGGCGGTCGAGGATGCGGGCCTGGTCTGGATCGGGCCTCCGCCGGAGGCGATCGAGATCATGGGTTCGAAGGTCGCCGCGAGGGAACGCATGAAGGCCGCGGGCGTGCCGATCATCCCCGGCACCACGGAGCCGGTCTCGACGGCCGAGGAGGTACGCGCGCTCGGGGACGACCTCGGCTGGCCGATCGCGATCAAGGCATCGGCCGGCGGAGGGGGCAAGGGGCTCAAGGTGGTTGGCTCCGCGGAGGAGGTCGAGCGCGCCTTCGAGTCGGCACGGCGGGAGGGCGAGGCGTACTTCTCCGACCCGGCGGTCTACGTCGAGCGGTACCTCGAGGATCCGCGCCACGTCGAGGTCCAGGTGCTCGCGGACGCCCACGGCAACGTCATCCACCTCGGGGAACGGGACTGCACGATCCAGCGCCGGCACCAGAAGCTGGTGGAGGAGACGCCTTCACCCGCCGTGTCGAACGAGCTCCGCGCGCGGATCGGCCAGATCGCGGTCGACGCGGCGAGCGCGGTCGGCTATCGCTCGGCCGGGACGATCGAGGGACTGCTCTCACGGGAAGGCGAGTACTTCTTCCTGGAGATGAACACCCGCATCCAGGTCGAGCACACCGTGACCGAGCTCGTGACGGGCCTCGACCTCGTCCGCGAGCAGGTGCGGATCGCGGCCGGGGAGCCGCTATGGCTGCGCCAGGAGGACGTCCACCTGAACGGGCACGCGATCGAGTGCCGGATCAACGCTGAGGATCCGTCCAACGGCTTCCTGCCGGCGCCTGGGAGGATCACGGGCTACCGGGAGCCGGGCGGGCCGGGGATACGCGTCGACTCCGGGGTCGAGGCCGGAAGCGAGGTCGTGGGGATCTACGACCCGCTGGTCGCGAAGCTCTGCGCCCACGGCGTCGACCGCGAGCACGCGCGGCGGCGGATGCTCCGGGCCCTCCGCGAGTACCAGATCGACGGTGTGACCTCGCTGCTCGGCTTCCACGAGGCCCTCCTCGAGCACCAATGCTTCGTCCAGGGCGAGACGTGCCACGGCATCGCGGAGTCGGAAGAGCTGGCAGAGCGTGCGGCGCAGTTGTCGCATCGGACAACGAGCGTAGCCGCGTCTTCGGACGGCGCAGCCCCGACGCGCGAACGGGTCCTCGACGCGGAGCTCGACGGCCGCCGGTTCGAGCTGAAGCTTCACCTTCCCGAACCGCCCCACGCCGCCCTCGTCCGCCGGCGGCGGGAACGGATCTCCGGGCACGCCCACGCAGGCGCGGCGCGCGATGCGATCGTCAGCCCGATGCAGGGGACGGTCCTGGCGGTCGAGGTCGCGGAGGGCGACGAGGTGGAGCC
>DASTWB010000068.1:0-3969 GCA_035758725.1 Gaiellaceae bacterium | reverse complement strand
CGGACAAGTTCCGCTACTGCATCGAGTTCGCGGGCTCGTTCGTCGCCGGACCGGGCGGCACGCCGGCTCCGGGCCGCTGTCCCCGCTAGGAGGGTTTGGCGGAACGTTGCTCGTCGCCGGGGTGCGATGCTCGTTCCGGGGCAAGGACGCAGGGAGCGGCCGTATCAGTGAGATACGGGCGCGACTGAGGACGCCGCCGCAGGGCGAGCAGCGCAGCCCGGCGGCACAGCCGCGTTTCGTCGAACCCTCCTACTAGTAGATCTCTCGGAGCAGCTCGGCGATCTCGCCCGGTGAGGCCGGGCGCGGATTCGCCTTCGCACCGCCCCGCTGCTCTGTGGCCTCCGCGACCTCGTCCAGCTCGTCCTCCGGGACACCGAAGTCGCGGAGCCGGTTGAACCCACCGAGCCGCGCGAGCTCCTCGACCCGGAGGGCGGGATCGTCGCTCCCGAGCGACTTACCGAGGTCCTCGATCGCCTGACGTGCGACGGGCTCGTTGAACCGCAGCGCCGGCGGAAGGCAGAGCGCGTTCATCGCGCCGTGCGGGATCCCGTAGCGGCCGCCGAGCGCCTGCGCCATCGCGTGGCCGAGGCAGAGGCCGGAGCGGCCGAGCGCCTCGCCCGCCCGGGCGGCGCCCAGGAGGAGCGTCTTCCGCGGCCCGGCCACGTCGCCGCCTTCGAGGACTGCCGGCAGGGCGCCGTTGATGAGCTCCGCGGCCTCGTGGGCGGCGCGGTCGGACTCCGGGGTCCTCGCCGGATGGTAGAGCGCCTCGGCAGCATGGGCGAGCGCGTTCAACGCCGTGCCGGCGGTCTCCGCACGGGGCAGGTCCATCGTGAGCGCCGGGTCGTACACGATCGCCGCGAGGTTCGCGCCGCCGCCGCCCCCGACCATGCGCTTGTCCGGGTCGCGGACGCCGTAGAACGCCGTCCACTCGGAGCCGGAATACGTCGTCGGCACCGAGACGAGCGGCAGGCCGCTCGCGGCGGACGCGGCCTTGGCCGTGTCGATCGCGCTTCCGCCGCCGACCGCGAGGATGCCGTCGACGCCGTCGGGCACCTCGATCCGGTGCGACGGGATCTCGTCCCACCGCCCGGCCGACGGCAGGTCGAGCGAGCTCCAGCGCGGGCTCGCGACCAGGAAAGGCCGCTCGATCCCGAGCTCCTGCAGGAGGCCGGGAAGCTCGCCGAGCCCCCAGCGGACGATCACGAGAGCCGCTCCCGGGCGAAGGCGACGAACGCCTCGGCGACGCGGCTCGGCGTCCGCCCCGTCGAGCGCACGAGCGAGATCTCCCTCGTCGGGGTCAGCCCCTCGACGGTCGCGGCCGCGAGCGTCCCGGCCTCGAGCTCGGGCTCGATCGACGAGCGTGAGATGAACGTGACGCCGTGGCCGGCCGCGACCGCCGCCTTGACGGATTCTTGGAGGCCGAGCTCGAGCTTCACGTCGAGGTCGCGGAGGCGCAGGCCGGCGGAGCGGAGCTCGTCCTCGACCATCTGCCGCACGCCGGCGCCCTCCTGCATGAGGATCAGCGCCTCGGCGCGAAGGTCGTCGAGCTTCACGGTCTGGCCCGCGAGCCGGTGGCCGGGCGGGACCGCGAGGACGATCTCGTCCCGGAAGAACGGCTCGAACGAGACGGCGCGGTGACGCGGCGCGGCGCCGACGACGCCGAGCTCGAGCCGCCGTTCGGCGACCAGGTCGATGACGTGGAGGGTGTCGTTCACGGACAGAGAGATCGCGACCCCGGGGTTCTCGGCCTGGAACTCGCAGAGCAGGAGCGGAAGGACGGTGGCGCCGGGGCCCGTCGAGCAGCCGATCTCCAGGCGGCCGCGCAGCTCGTCCGCCTCACCGGCGACGTCGTCGAGGAGCTGTTGCTCCAGGGCGAGCAGGCGCTGGGCGCTGCGGTAGAGCCGCTGGCCGGCCTCGGTCGGCTCGACACGCCGCCCGGAGCGGTCGAGGAGCCGCTCCCCGAGCCGCTTCTCGAGCGACCGGATCTGGAGACTGACCGCCGGCTGGGTCACGCCGAGCTGCTCGGCGGCGAGGGAGAAGCTCCGGCGGTCGACCACGGCGCAGAAGGCGGCGAGTTGCCGGGTGTCCATAAGGGAACATGATACGGAGAACCGAACGGATAAGCTTCAAGTCTGGGAAAATGGGGCACCAGCAACTCACCTCATGCTGGTCCAATCAGGAAAAGGGGGAGAGATCTTGCAGAGCTCACGAACGGCGTCCAAGCGCGGCCGCACGGCCGGCCTGGCCGCAACTCTCGCCGTGTCGGCGCTCGTCATCGCGACGGTCGCGATGCCCGCGGCGGCCCACAAGGGCAAGAGCAAGCCCCATCACGCGGGGTTCAAGACCTCGCAGGCGGCGATGCTCGACCCGGCCGTCCCGGGCGCGAAGGTCACGCCGCTGATCACGGTCGGCGAGACGCTGCCCGGCTCGTCGTACATGTTCGAATCGATTCCGGACGGGATCTCGCTGCGCAAGGGCCACGGCTGGAAGGTCGAGGCGTACGTGAACCACGAGACCTCGACGGTCCCGTTCCCGTACACCCAGGCCACCCAGACGGGCTTCAACGACTTCACGAACGCCCTTCTCAGCAAGCTCACGCTCAGCCGCCACGGCGCGGGCGTCCTGTCCGGGAAGTACGTCATCCCGAGCGAGGCGAACTACCAGCGGTTCTGCTCGAACTTCCTCGCCTCGCACAAGCAGGGCTTCGACCGCCCGATCATCTTCACGAACGAAGAGGCGACCGACTACGTGCACCGCACCGGCGAGGCCTGGCACCTTCCGACGGTGCTGCCGTCGGAGCCCGGCGCCGAGCAGGCCGGTGTCGTCGTCGCGTACGACGTGAAGAGCCGCCAGTACCGGACGATCTACGGCATGGGCCGCCACAACCACGAGAACAGCGTCGCCCTGGAGAAGTACGGCCACCCGGTCGTCCTCTCCGGTGACGACACGTTCAGCGCGCCCGCGTCGCAGATGTACATGTACCTCGCGGACGATGCCGACGCGGTCTGGAACGACCAGGGCACGCTCTGGGCGTTCAGGTCGTCGAACCCGGCCGTCAACGACTACGGCGACCTGAGCGGTATCCAGTCGGTCGGCGGCGAGTTCATCCCCGTACCGACCAACATCGCGAAGGGCGACCAGACGGGGCTCGAGAACTGGTCGAACGCGAACAACGTCTTCCAGTTCATCCGCGTCGAGGACATCGCGTACGCCCGGTACCGCCACAACGTCGTCTACTTCGCGGACACCGGCGAGCCGCGCGCGAAGCCTGATTCGACGACCGGCCGGCTCAGGCGCGACGCCACCGGCGGCGGCCCGTATCCGAACGGCCGGATCTTCAAGATGGTCCTCGACCGGAAGGATCCGAAAAAGGTCGAGAGCCTCTCGATCCTGATCGACGGCGACGTACGTGGAGCGGCAGGCTCCGGCGCCCTCGACCTGATCCACCAGCCGGACAACGTCGAGACGACGAAGGACCTCCTGCTCTTCCAGGAGGACCCGGGCAGCCACAACCAGTACCCGCTCGGGACCGGTACGACGGCTCGGATCTGGGCCTACGACCTGAAGAAGGGCGGCGCTCCGTACGTGGTCGCCCGCGTCAACCAGTCGGCGGACGAGGGCCCCACGGACAAGGATGCGAGCACGGCGAAGTCGCTTGCCGGCGGCTGGGAGTCGAGCGGCATCGTGGACGCCTCGAAGTTCTTCGGCAAGGGCGCGTTCCTGGTCGACGTGCAGGCCGGCTCGCTGGTCATCCAGGAGGAGCAGCGCGGCACCCTCACCTACCAGCGTGAGGGCGGCCAGCTCCTGCTCTTCCGCCTTCCGAACACGGGCGACCACGGCCACCACAAAGGCCACAAGAAGGGCCACGACGAGGGCCACGAGCGCGGCCACAAGAAGGGGCACGGGAAGAAGGGCCGCGGCTAGACCGCACGGCACCTGAGAGACAGACTCGAGGGCCGGCGCTCGCCG
>DASTWB010000056.1:0-4558 GCA_035758725.1 Gaiellaceae bacterium | reverse complement strand
CCGCCCTCCGCCCGACAGAGGAGCGCGACGGCGAGCTCTGGCTGACCGGGCGGCCGCGGCGCGGCGAGGACGACGACGAGGCCCGCGCACTCGTCGAGCGCTGCACGGAGATCGAGGTGGACGGCCTGCGCTTCACGCTCTCGCACCTGGGCCGCGGCGAGGCGATCCTGCGCATCTCCGGCGGGGCCGACGAGCGGGTGACGGACACGGATGCCTTCTTCCGCGACCGGTATCCCGTCCTCCGCCCCCAGGCCGTCGTGCCGGATGCGGAGCGCACGGCCCGCGCGGCGGAGACGTGGACGCGCGTGGTCCGCCGGCGTCTCGAGGGCGAGCGCTTCGACGTGATCACCCTGAAGTGGTGGGGCAGACCGAGACCGGCGCCGACGTTCCTCCAGCGGCACGGGGTCACCGGCGGCTTTCTCGCCGCAACGCGGTTCATGCGCGGTCTCGGCAGCGCCGTCGGGCTGGAGCCCGTCTACGTCGAGGAGACGGACGACCCGGCGCACGACGTCCGCCGCCGCCTGCGGCTCGTCGCCGAGCGCCTCGAGCGCGGTGAGACCTTCGTCTGGTCGCACCTGAAGGCGACCGACGAAGCCGGCCATACGAAGAGCCCGGAGATCAAGCGGCAGACGATCGAGGCCGTGGACGCGGGCCTCGCGGAGCTTCCGACCGACCGTGCGATCGTCTGCGTCACCGGCGACCACGCGACTCCCGCCTTTCCGGAGGTCATCCACTCGGGCGATCCCGTCCCGCTCGTCGTGGCGGGGCCCGGCGTCCGGGCCGACGGCGTCACGAGCTTCGGCGAGCTCTCCTGCGCCGCAGGGATCCTCGGCCGGCTTGGGGGGCCGGATCTGATCCCGGTGCTGCTGAACGCCGCCGACCGACCGCTGTTTCTCGGCTCCCGTCCGACGCCGTTCGCCGGCGCCGACGGCTATCCGGCGATCCTGGAGCCGCTCCGCCCGTGAGGGCCGTCGAGGGCCGCATTCCGTTCCGCGGGTTCGAGACGTGGTACCGCGACGCCGGGCCGGAGGACAGCCTGCCGCTCGTCTGCCTCCACGGCGGCCCCGGTTCCACCCACCACTACTTCCAGCCGCTCGAGCGGCTCGCGCAGGAGGGTCGGCGGCTCGTCGTCTACGACCAGCTGGGCTGCGGCAGCTCCGACCGGCCCGACGACCCCGAGCTCTGGACGGTCGAGCTCTTCGTCGACGAGCTTCGGACGCTCCGTGGGGCTCTCGGGCTCGACCGGATTCATCTGCTCGGCACCTCGTGGGGCTCGATGCTCGCGATCGAGTACGCGCTGACCCAGCCGGCCGGACTGGTGAGCCTGACGCTGAACTCGCCGCCGACCTCCGCCGAGACCTGGATGGCGGAGGCGGCGCGGCTGCGGGACGAGCTCCCCGAGCACCACCGGCGGGCGATCGCCGAGCACGAGGCGGCCGGGACGCTCGACCACCCGGACTACCTGGCGGCCGAGGAGGAGTTCTGGCGCCGCCACGTCTGCCTCCTCGACCCCGCGCCCGACTTCGTCCGCCGCGGCCGCGCGGAGAAGGGAACGCCGGTCTACCGCGTCCTCTGGGGTGCCAGCGAGTGGAACGCCGACGGGCTCCTGCACGACTGGGACGTGCGCGACCGGCTGGGCGAGATTCGCGTGCCCACCCTCGTCACGTCCGGCCGGCACGACGAGTGCTCGCCGGCGCTCGCCGAGGAGGCGCGGCGCGGCATCCCGGGCGCCGAGCGGGTGCTCTTCGAGGAGAGCTCCCATGTGGCGTTCGCCGAGGAGCCGGAGCGCTTTCGCGCCGTCCTGACCGACTTCCTCGCCCGGGCGGAGGCGACGTGACGCCGAGACGGGCCCGCCGGCTTGCCACCGCCGCGGTCGTCTCGCTCTACGTGATCGTGGTCACCGGCTCGCTCGTCCGCCTGACCGGCTCGGGCCTCGGCTGCGAGGGCTGGCCGGGGTGCGAGGAGGGCGCGTTCTTCCCGGCAGACGACGCGCACGCGTTCGTGGAGTTCGGGAACCGCGTCTTCGGGATCTTCCCGATCACGTTCTCGCTCCTCCTGGTGTGGGCGGCGCGGCGGCTTCCGCGCTGGACGTTCTGGACGGCGGTCGCCGTCGCGGCGCTGACGGTCGCGGAGGCTCCGCTCGGGCTCGCGACGATTCGGTACGACCTGCCCCCGGAGATGGTGATGGTGCACTTCCTCGTCGCGCTCCTCGCGCTCGCCGGCGCGATCGTCGTCCTGGTCGAGGCGGTGCGGGCGGAGCGCGGCCCGGCGCCGATCGAGTTCCCGCTCGAGCTCCGGGTCGGCGGCATCGTGCTCGCTCTCGCGTGCCTCGGGCTCGTTCTGACCGGAACGCTCGTCACCGGCGCAGGGCCGCACTCGGGCGATCCGGACGTGATCGAGCGGCTCTGGAACCTCCCCGACGCGCTCTACCTGCACGTCCGGATCACGGCCGTCTTCGGCTGCGTCTTCCTGTTCGTCCTGGGCTATGTCGTGGCCCGCCGGTCACTCGCGCCGCGCCTGCTCCGCTTCGCGCTCCTCCTGCTCGCCGTGCTGCTCGCCCAGATGGCAGTCGGCGAGCTGCAGTGGCGGCTCGAGCTGCCGTGGGGGATCGTCGCCGTCCACGTGGCGCTCGCGGCCGCCGTCTGGGCCGTGACCGTCGCGCTGGGGACGATGCTGTGGCTGCCGCCGCGTTGGCTGGCCGCGCGACCGGGGTAAGGTGAACCGATGGCAGACGAGCTCAGGATCTCCGACAAGCCGGCCCTCGATCGGCCGGTCCTGATCGCCGCCTTCCGCGGCTGGAACGACGGCGGGCAGGGCGCGTCGCTCGCCGCCGGGTACCTCGCCAAGCTCTGGGAAGCGGATCAGATCGCCGACGTGGATCCGGAGGGGTTCTTCGACTTCCAGGCGACCCGGCCCCACGTGAAGCTCGTGGAGGGGATAACCCGCCAGATCGACTGGCCCGAGACGGTCTTCTACCGCGCACGGCCGGAGGGCCTGGACCGCGACGTGGTCCTGCTGCTCGGCATCGAGCCGAACCTCCGCTGGCGCGCGTTCACGGAGCTGATCACCGACTTCGCCGAGGAGCTCGGGGTGGAGCTCGTCGTCACCCTCGGCTCCCTGCTCGCCGACATCCCGCACACCCGCCCGAGCCCGGTCACCGGCAGCGCGAGCGACGAGGAGCTCGTCGAGCGCCTCGGGCTGCAGGCATCGCGCTACGAGGGCCCGACGGGGATCGTCGGCGTCCTGCACGACGCCTGCAAGCAGCACGGGCTCCCGTCGGCGAGCCTCTGGGCCGCCGTGCCGCACTATGTCTCCCTCACGCCGAGCCCCCGCGCCGCGCTCGCCCTCTGCGAGCGCCTCGGCGACATCCTGGGCATCCAGGTGGACGTCGGGGAGCTGCAGGAGGCCGCGGAAGGCTATGCCGAGCAGGTGAGTCGGGCGGTCGCAGCGGACGCGGACACGCAGGCCTACGTCGAGGACCTCGAGCGGCGGGCCGACGAGTTCGACGAGGAGGACATCCCCTCGGGCGAGGCCCTGGCCGCCGAGCTCACGCGCTTCCTGCGCGAGCGGGATCGCGACAACGGCGAGCCTCCGGCCGCGACAGATCAGTAGCTAGGACGCCTCGGCGGGCTGCGCCGGCTCCTCGGCCGGCGTCTCGTCCGGCCCGCCGCCGTTCTGGGTCGGCTCCGGCTGCTGGGCCTTCGCGCCCTTCTTCCTCCGGCGGCGCCGACGGCGCGAGCGGCCCTGGAGCTTCGGCTGCGGCAGGTTCTCCGCGAGCGCGGCCGCGACCTCCTCGACGGTGCCGAGGCTCTCGCGCGCGGCCTCGATGAGCCGGGTCGCCTTGGGCGTGTACCCCTCCGCGGAGGCCAGGAGGGCCGCGCCCACCTCCAGCGGCAGGTCCCGCGCCGTGTTCACCAGCTTCGCGGCGTTCTCCTCGTGCCGGTGCCCGCGGGAGTTCGCGAGCGCTCCGAGCAGGCGCTTCGCCTCTGGGAACTCGGCGCTCGCGCGCCGGTCCTGGATCTTTCGCGTGGCCCGAGCGAGGCGCCACGTCCAGCGCCAGAGGATCTGCTCCGGCGCGTCCGCCTTCCCCTCCGCGAGCCCGCGGAGCAGGACGCGGACGCCCTGCGCGCGGTCCTTCTCCCAGGTCGGCGCCTGGGTGACGAGGGTGACGAGGTCGTCGAAGCTCGCGCGGTCGACGACCATCCCGACGCGGTCGGCGAGCGCGGTCATCCGCAGGCGGCGGTTCGGGTTCTCGGCGGCGCAGGTGAAGAGGAACTGCTCCAGGGCGCCACGCGTCGTGTTGGCCTCGGTGAGCTTCTTCACGAAGTCCACGCGCTCCTCGAACCGCACCTGGCGGCCGGCGATCTGGGCCCAGAAGCGCTGCTCGTCCTCGTCGAGGAAGCGGGGGTCGACGCGCTGCCACTCCCGGGCGATGACGCCGAGCCGTCGCTTGACGTCTGGCGTGACCGGAACGAGCCAGGGCGCCGGGGAGAGCTTGCGGCGGGCGCGGCGCTGCGGCCGCCGGCGCGGCGCCGGGGTCACGCGGGCGCCCTCCCGG
>DASTWB010000053.1:0-7972 GCA_035758725.1 Gaiellaceae bacterium | reverse complement strand
AGCCGCACGAACGACGCGGCCGACCAGGTGAGGGGCGAGGCCGAGCCGGCCGCTCCCCCGTTCTCGAAGCCGATCGACGCCAGGGTCGGATCGGTGCCGAAGGGCGAGGCCGGTAGATCGGGCAGCTCCCAGTTCTGCTCGGGGATCAGGCCGACGCCGGAGGCGAAGCGGCTCATGCCCAGGAGCAGGGACGCCGCCTCGGCCGTGTTGCCGGTGGCCTGTTCCTGCTCTCCGCGCTCGGCCGAAAGCGCGGGCCAGAGATGCCCGGTGCCCTGCCCGCTCGGCGCCCACGGCCGTCCGTCGCTCGCCCGGTCGCCGTAGCCGTCGCCGTTGTAGCGGTGCCAGCCCGGTCCCCTCGCCGTCGTGGACTTGATCCTCGCGTCGACCACCGACAGCGACCTGAGGACGTCAGCGTCGTGCGCGGCGAGCTCGCCGAGCCGGACCAGCTCGAGGAAGCCCGCGTCGACGACCTCACGTTGGTCGAGCGTCGGGCCGCCGTTGCCGACGTTGTACGAGATCGCCGCGTTCGGATCGCCCGTCTTCGACAGCCGGATGAAGTACCGGGACGCAAGCGGGCCGTTCGTCGTCACGGTCCAGTCCTTCACCTGCCTCTGCCAGGAGTCCGCGATCCCGAGCCAGACCGCCGCCGAGGTCGTGTCACCGTTCGCCCGGGCGAGCTCCGCCGCCGCGACGAGACCGGCGATCTCGGCGGCGATCGTCGACGGCGAGAAGCCGCTCTGCTCCTCCCAGCGCTCGACGCCGAACGCCGGCCCGTGGGCCGCGACGAAGTTCGCGGCCGGCTTGATGTGGTCCGCGTACAGCGAGGCGTCGGTGAGCCCGAGCTGGTACGCCATCAGGATCGGGTAGGCGGTCTCGTCGAGCTGGGTCCCGAAGGAGTCCGGCGCGACCTTGCCGTTGACGAGGCTGTTGCGCGGCATCGAGCCGTCCGGAAGCTGCTGCCGCTCGAAGAGGAAGAGGGTTGCGTCCCGCGCCGTCGCGAGATCGCCCGCCGCGACGAGGCCGGTCCACGACTCGTACAGGTCGCGCGCGAACACCTCGCGGTAGGAGCCGAAATACGTGTTCGCCGGATCGCCTGCCGAGACCGCCTGGCCCCACGGCGAGGCGAGGCTCGCGACGATCGCGCCGGGGAACGTCTTGTCCTCGGACGCCTTGATCACGTTGGCGCTGAGGTAGTACGTCTCCTCGAGCCGGTTCGCGTCCGGACCGCCGATGCCCGGCAGCCTCTCCGTCCGCGGGTTCCTCAGGGACCGGTCGTACTGCCTCCATCCCTGCGCGTACTTCGCACGGGCCTTCGCGAAGCCGGTGGCGAGCGAGCCCTCGGCCGTCTCGACGGCCTCGGCGGCCGAGGAGCCGAAGCCGAGCCCGATGACGGCCTCGCCGCCGTCGTCGAGAACCACCCGGGCGGTCTGGACGACGTTGCCGCCGAGCGCGTCCGCGTAGGTCTTGGTCAGCGCGTGCGCGGCGTCGAGCTGGACGAGCCCGTCGCTCTCCGCGCCGACGAACCCGCTCGAGGCCTCGGAGAAGGCGCCGTCGAGGGCGGCGTAGACGGGCTGCGCGTAGTCGCGATTCGCGGCGTTCGTCTCCGTGACGGGGTCGGAGGAGACGAGCACGGGATGCCCGGTCGACTCGTCGACCGTCGCGTGGTCGGCGCCGCCGTTCCCCGGTCCTCCGCCGCCGTTGCCGTTCACCGTGGCGTCGAAGCGCGCGTAGAGCCGGTAGCCGGCGGAGGCCGGCTTGAACCTGATGCGCATGAGCAGCGTGTTGCGCTCCGGATCGGTGACGTAGTCGGTCTCGATCCGGTACTTGCCGCTCCTCGCCGCCGCCGTGACGGTGCAGGCCATGCCGCCCGCGTCATGTTTCGCCTCCACCGAGTACGTCATGTCGCGCGTCTGCAGGTCGGTGAACGTGGCGCCGTCCGTGACGACGTACTGAAGCGTCTCGACGTTCGTGTTGTCGACAGTCGGGTAGTAGACGTCGCTCAGGACGCCGTTCGCGATCGTGTACCAGACCTTCGACGTCGTGTTTCGGGCGGTGCCGAGGCAGTCTTTTCGCGCGAGGCCGAAGTGCGACAGCGCACCGGGGCCGTCCGGAGCCCCCTGAGGACTCACGGCCTCGACCGTGAGGATGTGTGACGTCGCGTCGTAGGTGAACGTCACCTTCGCGCCGTCGACGGGGACGGTGAAGGGGATGTTCGCCCCACCCGGGACGCCGCCCTGTCCGTAGTTCTCGTCCCAGCTCTCGTTGATCGCCACCTTCGCCTCGTACGAGCCCTGGGGGAGCGCCGTGGTCTCGAACGCGTACACCCCGTCGCCGTCCGGGTCTTGGAGCCAGGAGCGGAGACAGCCGGGATCCCAGTCGCCCGCGCATCCGAGCTCGGACTGGAAGCTTCCGGGCGCGACGGCGATCACGGAGGTCTTGTTGTCGGTGACCCAGTGGCTCTTGTGGTCGTAGTAGAACTTGACGCCCGCGTCCGCCGGGAGGGCGAGCGGGATGTTGGCGCCGTCCTGCTGGGCGTGGAGGCCGTAGTTCTCGGTCCAGGCGTCGTTCAGCGGCGCCTTGTACTCGTAGCTCCCGGCGGGCAAGGCGAACGTCCGCTGCCAGACGTCGTCGTCGGCGTCGTAGCCGAGATGCGTCGCCGCGCAGTCCGGCTGCCAATCGCCGGGGCAGCCGAGCTCCGACTGCAGCGACCCGGCGATCGTGACCGACGACGGGTTCGGTGTATGCGATGCCGCGGCGGCGGGAAGCAGCACGAGCGCTGCTCCGGCGAGTGCGAGCAACAGCACTCGGCGCTTCATCAGTCCGCTCTTCACTCCTCGCAACCGTTCGTGGCCCGGCCCCCCAGGTGCGGATGTCCAGCGGGGACGCTACGCCCTTGCCCGGGCCGGTGCAACAGCGCCGGCCGGACGACTCTCGGTCGCTCCGGCTCTACTCGTACTGCAGCGCCTGGAGCACGTTCAGTCGCGCGGCCCTCCGGGCGGGGAAGATCGCGGCGATCAGCCCGACGACGAACGCCGCGACCGCGAAGAGGGCGATCTGGATCACCGGGATGGTGAAGTCGATGAACTCCACGCGCGCCCCGAGAAGCGCGCCGAGGACGATGCCGAGCGCGATGCCGATCGCGCCGCCCATCAGGGCGGTGATCACGCTCTCGTAGCGGATCATCCGCCGCAGCTGGCGGCGGCTCATCCCGATGGCGCGCATCATCCCGATCTCCCGCGTCCGCTCGAAGACGGTCAGCACCAGCGTGTTGACGATGCCGAAGAGGCTGACGATCACCGAGAGCGCGAGCAGGACGTACAGGATGTTCAGGATCCTGTTCAGCGCCGAGATCTGGTTGTCGATGAACTGCTCCCGCGTCTGGACCTTGGCGCTCGGGTAGGCGGCGAGCGCCCGCTCCAGCGCGGCGCGGTTGGCGTCCGACTGGCCGCCGGCGATCAGCACGAAGGAATAGAGGTTCCGCGGCTGGGGGTTGAACCGGTCCCACGTCGCCTGCGAGATCGTGACCCGACCGAACGGCGACCCTCCGGCCGGCGGGTTGAAGATTCCCTGGACCACGACCTCGTGCTTGTCCCCGCTCGCGAAGGTGAGCGGGAACTTGGAGCCGAGCCGGAGTTTGTGCTCGTCGGCGTAGGAGTCGTCGACGAAGGCGCCGTCGGGCCCCAGGGACGAGAGGACCTCCTGCGAGCCGGCCGTCCAGTCGAGGGAGAAGAAGCGGCGGCTCTCCGGGTTCACGGCGGTGGCGAAGAACGGCTTGCCGAAGGCGAAGGCGTCGCCGGTCCGCACGTTCGCGACCGCCTCGACGCCCGGCGTCTCCGCGACGGCGTCGGCGACCGCGGTCGGGATGGGGGAGAAGTTGTTCTGCGCAGTCAGGGCGTAGTCGCCGGCGCCCCAGAGCGAGTCGACCGCGCCGCGGAAGGCGGACGTGATCCCTGCCGCCAGCACGGCGACGACCGTGACGAGCGCGAGGCCGATCATCAGCGCCGATGCGGTCGAGGCCGTCCGCTGCGGGTTCCGGCGGGAGTTGTCCCGGGCGAGCGCGCCGGCGATTCCGCCGATCTGCGTCGCGGGCCAGCCGAGGGCTCCGGCGACGGGCCGCACGAGCCCCACGGAGAGCAGGGCGACCCCGAAGAAGATCAAGACGGCGCCGACGCCCATCCACAGGAGCAGCTGCGTCGTGCTGAGGTCCGGGGCGAAGAGCCCGTAGGAGAGCGCTGCGAAGCCGAGGGCGGCGAGGAGAACCGACCCGACCGTCCGGTAGCGCGCGAACCGGCTCGGCGGGAGCTCGGCGTCCTCCCGGACCGCCGCGATCGGCGGCACGCGGGTCGCCCGGATCGCCGGGCGGAGGCTGGCGAGCACGGTCACCACGACGCCGGCCCCAAGCGCGACGACCGCGGTCCGCGGCTCGAAGACGAGCCCGATGTTCGGCAGCGTGAACCCGACGACGTCGAAGAGCGAGAAGAGGCCCTCCGCGAGCGCCAGGCCGAGGAAGAGCCCGGCCGTCGACGCGAGCACGCCGACGACGAACGCCTCGAGGAGCACCGACGTCAACACCTGGCGGCGCGACCCGCCGATCATCCGGAGGGTCGCGAACTCCCGCGTCCGCTGCGCGATCGTGATCGAGAGCGAGTTCGCGATCACGAAGCTGCCGACGAAGAGCGCGATGCCCGCGAACGCGAGCAGGAAGCCCTGGAGGAAGGAGATGAACTCGTTCGTGTCGGCAGCCTCCTTCGAGGCCTGTGCCTGGCCCGTTCGGACCTGGGTGGTCGGCGGCACGACTGCCTCGAGCGCGGCGACCAGCTCCTGAGACGAGACATTGGGCTTCGACGAGACCGCGATCTCGTCCAACCGGCCGACCTTGTCGTACAGCCGCTGGGCGGTCGGGAGGTCGAAGCCTGCGAGCGTGGCGTCTCCGATCGTGGAGAGCGACTCGCCGAACCGGATCACCCCGGAGATCGTGAACGACTGCACCGGCCCCTCCGCCTGCACGCGGATGCGATCGCCGATCGCGAAGCTCTCCTTCTTCGCGGTCGATTCGTCGATCACGATCTGGTTCGGGCCGGGCCACGTGCCGCGGACGAGGCGAAGCGGATTGAACGGCGAGTCGCCGCTCGAGATGCTGAACCCGATGCTGGGGGCGTTTCCGACGATCGCCTTCCCGTCCTTCCCGATCAGGATCGTCGAGTCGCTGTCGACGCCCCCCTCGGCGACCGCGACCTCGGGAACCTTCCGCACCGTCGCGAGGAGCGACTCGTCCATCGTCGGCGCGGTCGTCCCGCTGCCGTCCGTGACGTCGAAGGCGGCCTTGCCGGTGATCACCGCGTCCGATCCCTGGCGGACGTCGCTGAAGATCGACTCGAACGCCTGGTCGATCGAATCGGTCAGGACGTAGGTGCCGCTGATCATCGCCACGCCGAGCACGATCGCGATCGCGGTCAGCGACGTCCGCAGCTTCCTGCCGAGCAGACCCTTGAGCGCGAACCGGGTCACAGGGTCACCGTAACTCCCCGATGGGGGATGGCGGCGGCCGTGGTCGCCCGTATCCTGAGTTTCGGCTACGCCGTTCTCCGGACATGTGCATCAGCTGTCGACTCATCACCCCCAGTGGCTCGCACGAGGTGTGCCACGCCTGCGCGGTGGCGATTCGATCCGAGGCCAGGCGCGGCCTCGACAAGATCGAGGAGTACCTGCGCTGGTCCGAGCTGGAGCGCTGGCTCGCCGAGGAAGACTGAGGACGGCCCCGGCGTGAGCCGGAGCCGCCCTCCCGGACGACGCTAGGCCTTCGCCTTCGCCTTCCCCTTCGTCCGCGTCCTCGTCGACTTCTTCGTGCCCGCGATCGTCTCGCGGGTCTCGTTCAACTCCTCGAGCACCTGTGGCTTCACGGGCCGGTCGTCGGGGATCCGGGCGTCGAGGGTCTTGATCACCGAGTCGATCGTCTTCGTCGCCTCGGTCTCGGCGCCGGCGGTCGCCAGCCGTCGGGCGGCCCGTACGGCGAGCCCGCGGTAGCGGATGTGACCGAACGTCTCGGCGGCCACGTCGGCGTCCGTGACCAGGGCCGGCCGGAGCAGCTTCGCCGCCTCGTCCGGCTGAGCCGAGGCGATCTCGAGCTCGAGCCCGTCCTCCGTCGGCAGCACCTGCTTGTAGTCGATCGTCAGCGGGTTGCCGAGCGCGACCCGGGCGTGCAGCGCGATCCGCCGGTCCGGGAAGCGCTCGACCACCTCGTGGAGCAGGTCGTTCGCGCCGTCCAGGAACCGGCTGCCGCCGAAGACGAGCACGCGCGCCGCGTCCTGCGTGAACAGGTCACCGGCCGAGTACTCCTCGTCGCGGGTGACCGGCGGCGCGATGCGGAGCGTGAACGGCGCCGAGACGATGTCCTCGTCGCCGATGTGCGCCGCCGCCTGGATCATGTATGTGCCCGGCTCGGCCACGTCCCAGCCGTTGAGCCCGGCCGACGCGAGCACCGTGCCGTAGATCGACTCGCCCGGCATGAGCGCCTTCGTCTCCGGCGCGACGCACTTCTGCCTGAACGGGACGAGCTGGCGGGCGTCCTTGCCCTCCTTCTTGAGGATCACCGTGAGCGAGTCCGCGTCGAGGACGTCCGAGTCCACGAGCCGCGGCTGCCGGCCGGTGTTCGTCAGCTTGAGCTCCAGCCAGACCGGCTCCATGAACTCGTAGCGGGCCGCCTCCCGGTTCACGCGCAGCTCGAGCGTCATCGTCGGCTCCTCGGGCGCCGACGCCTCCTCGAACCCGTGGTGGTCGAACCAGGCCGCGTTCCCCATCTGGACGAACCGCTCGGGCGCGTGCCGGATGAAGAGCAGCTCCGGGTCGCTGAAGCGGAACTCGAAGTTGGAGAAGAACGCCGCCTGGCCGCCGGCGACGTTGTACGGGTAGTTCATGAAGCTGCGGGCCTCGGGCTCGTTCGCCAGCGGGACCCACGGCGTTCCCAGCGACTTCTGCCACGAATGGGCGAGGTTGAACGCGTGCCCCATCTCGTGGACGGCGGTCCAGAACCGCATGCGGTCGATCCACGCCGGCCGGTCGGCGGCCGGCTCGTTCGCCGGCGGCTGGGCGATGAACGAGTCGACGAACAGCGCCGTCCCCTGCCGGTGGTTCGGGCCGATGTCGTCGAACATGATCCCGCCGAGGCCGGTCCCCGCCTCGTGCATCGAGGCGTAGAAGATCCACATCGCCCACTGGGCCTTGTTCGCGAAGCGCGACCAGTGGATCTGCATGGCGTCGTGCATCTCCATGTCCGACCAGGTCGCCCCGGGCGGCGAGGGCACCGGGCTGCCCGCGTTCGTCGTCACCTGACAGCCGACGCGCTGGAAGACCTTGGGGATCGTGAGCGTCTCGCACGGGAGCGACGCCGGCCGGTTCGGGTGGGCGCAGGTGTCGATCGCCGTGTCGGCAATCTCGCCCGCCTGGAAGTCGAACTCGAAGTTGACCGTCCGGTAGTGGGCCGAGGCGTACCGGTAGACGACGGTGCGCTTCGGGACGCCGGGGGCCCTGTAGACGATCTTGACCGAGCGGCTGCTCGGGAACGGGCCGCCGATCGCGGTGACGTCCACGGCCGTGTAGGGGAACGACGCGGCGGCGCCGTCCTTGTACCAGATGGCCCCGCGCCACCGGTTCGGTGCGATCTTCCGCAGCCGGGCGATCCAGTGGATCCTCGAGACGAGGAAGCCGCTGATCGTCCCGCTGACCGCCATCTGCGGGTAGCGGCCGTCCACGTCCAGCCGGATCTCCTCCTTGCGGATCGGGAGGATGCCCCTCGGGGCCGGATCGAGCGAGATGGGCAGCCCCGAGATCGTCGGAGGCCGCGCATAGAGCCCGCTCACGGGCGCGAGAGCGGTTTCGGCGAGGCCCTCCGGCACCTGGATCGCCTCCGCGGCCGCTTCGGCCGCCGACTCGGTCTCGTCGGCGGTGAGGAGCTCGAGCTCCTCGGCGGACGGTT
>DASTWB010000048.1:0-4004 GCA_035758725.1 Gaiellaceae bacterium | reverse complement strand
GGTCGGCGCCGTGGACGTCGCCGCCGGCGCGCTGCTGTCGTTGGCGATCCCGGCCAGGCGCCGCAGCCGGGAGCAGCCGGCCGAGGAGGCCGACCTGGCGCTCGAAGCCGCGTAGGCCGCTACGCGCTCGCCGCGAGGGGTGCGACCAGCTCGTACCCCTCGCGGAGGAACGGGACGCGGTCGACGAGGACCGCGAGCTCCTCCGGCGGGAAGACGCCCTCCTCGGTGACGAACTCGCTGAGGAGGTCGGCGGGGATCAGCTCGAACAGCTCGCGCTCGAACTCGGCGAGATCGGGCGCCTGGGCGCCGGGAACCGGCGCGAGCTTGACGACCTCGGCGGCGACGACGGTCGGCACGCCCGCCGACTGGGCGGCCCTTGCGATCGGAATCGTCCCGACCTTGTTGCAGATCGTCCCGTCACGGAAGACGGTGTCGGCGCCGATCAGGAAGACGCTCGTCTCGGAGACCCGCCCGGGAGCGTCGGCGTCCTCGACGAGCTCCACGTCGAGGCCGGCCTCGCGGAGATCGTCCGCGAATGCCCGCCCCTCCTCCACGGGGCTCGAGACGGTGCAGAGGACCTTCCGCGGAGGGATGTGCTGGAACGCCTCGCGGACGGTGGCCGAGGCGGAGTGCGTCATGACCGTGGCGCCTTCCAGGCGCTCGCGCACCTGGATCGCGATCGAGGCGGGAGCCCGCATCCGGCCCTCGGTCAGGGCGTGCGCCTCCTCCTGGACGAGCCGGCAGAGCGCCTCGTGCTCGAGATGCGCCTCATGGCGCACTGCGGCCACGAGGCGGCCGACCGCGCCGGCAACGGCTCCGACCCCGGGTCTCGCCGCCGCGAGCTGCTGCGCGGCGATTCGCAGCTCCTCGACGAGCTCCTCGCAGGATCCGCGATGCTTCTCCGCCACGTCGGCGAGCGCCTCGACCCCTCGGCGGGCCATCCAGCTGGCGCCGTGCTGGCGATCGTCACGGAGCTCGGCGACGGTTTCCTGGTAGACGGCGGCCACCGGACAGCCAATTGTAGTGTCGCGGCGTGCAGCCCGACATCTCCGTGGTCGTGACGCTCTTCAACGAGCGCGGCACCGTGGGCGAGCTCGTGCGCCGGACCACGGCGACTCTCGACGGCGAGCAGTTCGAGCTCCTGCTCGTCGACGACGGCTCCACGGACGGAACCTGGGACGAGATCGAGCGGGCCCACGACTCGGACGAGCGCGTCCGAGGCGTGCGCCTGAAGCGGAATTTCGGACAGCATCCCGCCATGCACGCGGGCCTCGTGCGTGCGCGTGGCGACGTCCTCGTGACGATGGACGGGGACCTCCAGAACGCGCCCGAGGAGATCCCGAAGCTGGTCGCCGCGGTCCGGAACGGGTCCGACGTCGCCAGCGGCCGCCGCGCCGCGCGCCGCGACTCGTGGGGCCGCACGCTCCCGTCACGGCTCGTCAACGGGATGCTCCGCCGCTTCACGGGGGCGTCGATCGCCGACTTCGGCTGCGCGTTCAACGCGTACCGGCGCTCGGCGGTCGAGCCGATGCTCGGCGCGATCGGCCGGCAGAAGTTCACGAAGGCGCTCGTCCTCTCGGGCGGGGCGACGGTGACCGAGGTGGACGTCGGGCACGAGGCGCGACGGGGCTCCTCCCGGTACACGCCGCTCCGTCTGACCCGGCTCGCGCTCCACGTCGTCGCGGGCTTCTGGCCCCAGCCGATCCAGTGGATCGGAATCGCGCTCGGAACGCTGTGCACGCTGGCCGCGCTCGTCCTCGGCGTCTACGGGGTCGTCTACTGGATCGCCGAGTCGAACTTCCCCGGGCCGCTCTTCGGCGGCGTCGGCGTCATCTTCGTCCTCGGCGTGCAAGGGTTCATCCTCGCCCTGATCGGCGAGTATCTGGCCAGGATCCAGCGTGACGTGGAGGGACGACCGCTGTACACGATCGACCGAGAGCTGTGAAGCATTTCGCCGGAAGTCTCACGACTTCCGGCGACCCGATCGAGCCGGGCGCCGCCAAGGCGGCGCGCGGCGCAGACGCGCAGCGGCGCTTCCGTCACCATGGTGCGTGTGGATGCGGTGCGGGCGAAGCCCGCCCCGCGGCGGGCGCTAGGCTCAGCGCGCTGTGAAGCGCATCCTCGTCACCGGCGGCGCCGGCTTCATCTCGTCCGCGTTCATCCGCCACCTGCTGCGCGCGACCCCGTACGAGATCGTCTCGCTCGACGCCCTGACCTACGCCGGGAACCTCGAGAACCTGCGCGACGTCCGCTCGCACGAGCGGCTCTCGTTCGTGCACGGCGACATCCGGGACGAGGAGCTCGTTCGCGAGGTCGTCGCCGGCGTGGACGTGATCGTGAACGCGGCGGCGGAGTCGCACGTGGAGAAGTCGATCGAGGAGGGCGCAGCCGAGTTCGTGGCCACGAACGTGGAAGGGACGCGGGTGCTGCTCGACGCCGCTCGGGAGGAGCCGGTCGAGCGCTTCATCCTGATCTCGTCCAGCGAGGTCTACGGGACGGCGGAGGCCGATCCGATGGACGAGGAGCACGCGCTCAACCCGCGGAGCCCGTACGCGGCGACGAAGGCGGGCGCGGACCGGCTCGCGTACGCGTACAGCGCGACGTACGAGCTGCCGATCGTCGTGGTCCGCCCGTTCAACAACTACGGGCCGTACCAGCATCCGGAGAAGCTGATCCCGCGCTTCATCCTGCAGGCGCTCGCGGGACGCCCGCTCACCATCCACGGCGACGGGACGGCGAGCCGCGACTGGCTCTACGTCGAGGACGACGCGGAGGCGATCCAGGCGGTGATCGAGGCGGACCTCGATGCGGTCGCCGGCGAGGTGATCAACGTCGCAACCGGCCGCGACGAGTCGGTCCTCGAGATCGCCGACCTCGTGCTCGAGCTGACCGGGAGGCCGCCGTCGCTGAAGCAGCACGTCGAGGAGCGTCCGGGGCAGGTCGCGCGGCATGTGGGCTCGACGGAGAAGGCGGAGCGGCTGCTCGGCTGGCGCGCGCGCACCTCGCTCGAGGAGGGGTTGAGCCGCACCGTCGCCTGGTATCGCGAGAATCAGGCGTGGTGGGCGCAGCAGGTGCGCGAAGAAGTCTCCTCGTTCTAGGCGCGGGTCCCGCGCAGCTCGGCCTGCTCGAAGCGGCGCGGGAGCGCGGCGATCTGGAGGTGATCGCCCTCGATCGCGACCCCGGGGCGCCCGGTTTCGCGCTCGCCGACAGGCGCGCGATCATCTCGACGGAGGACGAGCGCGGGATCGAGCGGCTCGCCCACGCCGAACGGATCGACGGGATCGTCGCGCCGGGGATCGACTGGCCGGTCGCGATCGCCGCGCGTGTCGCGGAGAAGGTCGGCGTCGCGCACCCGCTCTCGGCAGCCACGGCAGCGCTGGCCGTCTCCAAGGCCCGGCAGCGGGAGCGGCTCGCGGAGGCCGGCGTGCCGCAGCCGGCGTGGCGCCTCGTTCCGGGGGTCGAGGACGGCCTGCCGGTTCCCTGCGTCGTGAAGGCGCCCGACCGGCAGGGCCAGCGCGGGCTGAGCCTGGTGGAGGACGCCGCGGACCTGAAGGCGGCGATCAACCGGGCGCTCCACGAGTCGCGGAACGGGCACGCGCTCGTCGAGGAGATCGCCGACGGGCCGGAGGTGACCGTGAACGGGTTCTCCGTCGGCGGAAGCTTTCACCCGCTGACCGTCACCGACCGGGTGACCGCCGACCCGCCCGCGTTCGGGGTCGCGCTGGCGCACGTGTGGCCGTCGGAGGCGGACGGCGCCGGCGAGGCGGCGGCGGTCGCCGCGCGGGCGGCCGACGCGCTGGGCATCGCGGACGGCCCGACCTACACGCAGCTGCGGATCACCCGCGACGGGCCGCAGGTCGTCGAGGTGGCCGCACGCCTGGGGGGAGGCCACGACGCGGAGCTCTGCGAGGCGGCACTCGGGGTCGGCCTGAACGGGCTCGCCCTCGCGGTGGCGCTGGGCGAGGAGATCGACCCGCAGGCGCTCGTCGCCGAGCCGAGGGGCG
>DASTWB010000038.1:0-2066 GCA_035758725.1 Gaiellaceae bacterium | reverse complement strand
CGTCATCGAGCCCGAGCTCATCGACGAGCCGGTCCAGCCGCTTCGAATCCGGCGCCCGGGCGTCGACCGTCAACCGAACCAGCCCCGGGACGACGTTCGCCGCGCCCGGGCTCAGCTCCAGCTCGCCGATCGTCGCCACCGCGCCCTCGATCGCCGCCGTCCGGTCGCGCACCTGCAGCACGTACTCCGCCGCCGCAACGAGCGCGTCCCGGCGGACGTCCATGGGCGTCGTCCCGGCGTGATCGGCCCGACCCACGAACTCCCGGGAGCACCGGACGATGCCGGCGATGCTGGAGACCACCCCGAGCGGCGCTCCCGCGCCGGCGAGCACCGGGCCCTGCTCCACGTGAACCTCGACGTACGCACCGGGCAGCGGGGCGTTCTCGACCCGCCACCGGCTCCCGTGGCAGCCCGTCTCCTCGTCGCGGAAGACGACCACGCCGAGGGTCCGCTCCGCCTGCCCGGTCGCCTGCACCGCCTCGAGCCCCGCCACGACCCCGAGCGCCCCGTCGAACTTCCCGCCCTGGGGAACCGAGTCCAGGTGCGATCCCGTCCAGACCTCGGGCAGCTCGGGCGAACGGCCGCGCAACCGACCGACGACGTTCCCACGCCCGTCCCGCTCGATGTCCAACCCCGCCTCCTCGAACCACGACACCGCGAGCTCCACGGCCTCGTCCTCGGCGGGAGTCCCTCCGACCCGGTTCGCGCCCACACCGTCGCCGATGTGGAAGACGTCGTCAAGCCGGCGTTCTAGGGTCGCGATCGGCACGGAGCTGCTGCGGAAAGGAGCATGAATCCGATCATGCAGCAGGAGTTCAGCCGGATCTAGGCCTCAGGCCCGCGTCTTCGAGCGCCGCGGCGACCAGCGCGTCGTAGCGCTCCGAGACCAGGTCGCCGAGCGGATCGCGCGTGTACTGGAGGAGCTGGCCGTAGGGCAGCGAGAAGGCGGCGCGCATCGCGAGGAGACGGCGGCGCTCCGGCGTCGCGTCGTCGCCGAGCACCGCCGTCGCCGCCCTGAGCTTCTCCACCTGCCCGATCCGGCGCGGCAACCACTGGGCGAGCAACAGGAGCGCCGGGAGGCCGAAGGTCACCAGGCCGAGCACGATTGCCAGGTCGTGCGCGCTCTCCTCGCCCTGCTCGCCGAGCTCCACCACCTCCCCGCCCGAGCCCTCTCCGGCGGAGCGAAGCTCGTCCGCGAGGTCGTCGCCGACGACAGGCGCTCCGTCGACCGCCTCCGCAGCCGACTCGAATCCGCCCTCGACCGCGCCGCCGGTCGCCTGGACGCCCTCCCCGAGGACGGCAAGCCGGTCGACGGAGTCGTGAACCTTCAGTCCGGCCCAGGCGAAGAGGACGAGCAGGATGATCGACGCGACGTCGGCGACCACGGCGCGTGCGCGCGGGCCGCGCAGCTCGGGATAGAGCGGCACGTCCTGCTCATACCCGTTCTCGCAGCCTCCCGAGCATGAGCCAGCCCGCCAGCGGACCGAGCGCGCAGACGGCGAACGCGGCCCGCCACGAGGTTCCCTCGACGAGCGCCGCGAACAGCACCGGGACGATCACGCCGACGATCCCGAGCGTCGTCTGCTGAAACCCGATCGCGGCGCCGCTGCGCGCCCGACCGGCAAGCTCGGCGGCGGCCGTCAGCGAGAGCCCGTTCCAGGACATGGAGATCGCGCCCGCGACAACGATGGCGGTGACGACGATCGCAAGGCGGTCCTCGGCGACGACGGCGGTCACGAGCAGTCCGGCGGCGCTCGCGAGGCCGATCCACCGGAGGGGGCGCAGCCGGTTGCCGAGCCGGTCCGAGAGACGCCCCGCACCGATCCGCGTGACGACCGCTCCTGCCTGGAACACCGCCAGCACAGCGCCTGCCCGAGCCGGCGACACGTCGTGGACGTCATGCAGGAACAGGACGGTGAACGACATCAGCGGGAGTTGGCCGAAGAGGTACAGCCCGCTGCCGAACGAGAGCGTCCACAGGCGATGGTCGCGGAGCGTCCACGGAATCGCGTCCCCCTCGAGCTCGCTGTCCCGGACCGGCGCCTCGCGAATGACGAGCGCGGCCA
>DASTWB010000033.1:0-10377 GCA_035758725.1 Gaiellaceae bacterium | reverse complement strand
CAGCTCGTCCAGGAAGAGCACGCCGCAGTGGGCAAGGGTCGCCTCCCCGGGGCGCGGCCCCGGCCCCCCGCCCACGATCGCCGCGACCGACGCGCTGTGATGCGGCGCCCGGAAGGGACGGCTGTCGATCAGCGGCCGGTGTCGCGAGAGGAGGCCCGCCACCGAGTGGATGCGGGTCACCTCGAGCGCCTCGTCCCGGGCCAGGGCCGGCAGGATCCCGGGCAGCCGGCGGGCGAGCATGGACTTGCCGATCCCGGGCGGCCCCGCGAGGAGGAGGTTGTGGCCGCCCGCGGCGGCCAGCTCGAGAGCCCGCCGCGCCCGCTCCTGTCCGCGGACGTCCGCCAGGTCGGGGTCGGGCGCCGCTGGCGCCGCTCTGCCGTTCGGCGAGTGCGTTTCGACTGGTGGCGGGTCGTACTCGCCGCGCAGGTAGCCGACGACCTCCGCCAGATGCCTCGCCGCGACCGGCTCGACCCCGGCAAGGGCGGCCTCCTGCGCCGATTCCGCCGCGCAGACCAGGCGTGCGAGACCGGCCCGCCGGGCGCCCTCCGCAGCCGCGAGCACTCCGCGGACCGGGCGGAGCCGCCCGTCGAGCGCGAGCTCACCGATGGCGGCGTGACCGGCAAGCCGGTCGGCAGGGAACTGACGCGAGGCGGCGAGGATCGCGAGGGCGATCGGAAGGTCGAACCCGGATCCCTCCTTCCGCAGCGCCGCAGGGGCGAGATTGACGGTGATCCTGCGGGAGGGCCACTCGAGCTCGGCGGACGCGATCCCGCTCCTCACGCGGTGCTTCGCCTCCTGGCACGCGCGGTCGGCCAGACCGACGATCGCCAGTCCGGGCACGCCGTTCTGGAGGTGTGCTTCCACCTCGACCTTGCGCGCCTCCAGCCCTACGAGCGCATGGGTGACCGTCCGCCCGAGCACACCGGGCGACGCTACGGCTCAGCGGCGCGCGTGTCTGTGAACGCTCTGTGCCGAGAGTGCGCTGATCAGCGCGCGACGAGGATGTCCTCGAAGAACTCGCCGGCGCGCCGGCCGGTCCGCCGGTTCACATGGCGCCGCAGCCGCTCCTCGAGCCGCAGGCCTGCCCGCTCCAGGATCTCCGGATACAGGTTCCGCCGGTCGTTCACGACGACGACGACGGGCGCTCGGGCGCGACAGGCGCCCTTCGCGTGCGAAAGCACCGAGGCAATCCCCTCGACGTACTCCCCCAGCGCGCCGGAGCTCGTTCCCCGCGCCGCGGCGCCGAGCTCGACGGCCCGCCGATCCTCGAGCCCGAGCAGCTCGTAGGCGTAGCGGTGCTGCTCGTGGTAGTCGATCAGCCCTGGATACGGCGGCGAGGTCAGGACGCCGTCGAAACGGCCGTGGTACGGGGCCTCGCGCGCGTCGCCGTGCAGCACCTGCGCCTCCCGTCCGCGGGCGCGCACGCGCGAGAACTCCTTGATCCGGGCGAGCGTGTCGAGCGTGTAGCGGCGCAGGAAGTGCTCGGCGCGCTCGATCGGCCGGCAGATGCGCTTGTGCTTGTGGCACCAGTAGGGCTCGATCTGCGGCACACGCGGGAAATCGAGGTCGAAGTGCGTGGTTCGCCGGGCCGAGCGGGCGGCCCGGGCGAGAATCACGCGGAGGACCTCGCCGTGCTCGTACTCGTCGATCAGGTCGCGGAAGGCGAGCAGCTCCGAGGCCGCCCGCGGCGCATACCACTCGGCGGCAAAGCCGGTGGCTGCCGGGCCGCCGTCGAAGGCCTCGACCCGCCGCATGACGTCGCGAAGCTCGGACTCGAGCGCGAAGAGGTCGTACTTCCGCGTCTTGACCCGCATGAGCAGGCAGTTGAAGGCGGCGATGTCGACGCCGAACGCGTCACGGCCGGACTCGAGCGATTGGACGAGCGTCGTCCCTGACCCCGCGAACGGATCGAGCACCCGGCCGCCGCTCGGCACGTACCGGCGGAGCAGCGCCTCGACGAGCTGCGGGATGAACTTCCCGAGGTACGGATGCAGGCGGTGGACGTGCTTCGTCCGCTCGCGCTCGGGCAGGTCTCGCTCCGACCACGAGAGGTCGAGGTCGATCTCGGCGTAGAGCGCGTCCTGCGTCGGAGCCACGAGGAACCTCCTTCGCCGGACGCCGGAGGAGTCCTAGAACGCGTCGGCCACGCGCCGGACGCCGCGCGGCGTCACCGCGACGACGTCGAAGCGGACCTCCCACTCCGCCGCCTCGGGATGCGCCGCCAGCCAGGCCTCCGCCGCCCGGCGCAGGCGCTCCTGCTTCTCCCACCCGACCATCTCTGCCGGCGAGCCGAACCGCCGCCCCAGCTTCGCCTTCACCTCGCAGAACACGACCCGCCGGCCGCGCCTCACGATCAGGTCCACCTCCACCCCGCCCGGTCGCACGTTCGCGCCCAGGACGCGGTAGCCGCGGAGGAGGTAGTACAGGCGCGCCCGCCGCTCGGCCCGCGCGCCTGTGCGGTTCATTCCTCCTCGAGCCGGGCGGCGAGCTCCTCGTCCGAGAGGTAGCAGAGAGCCTGGAAGGAGCGGCGGTGGATGTCGCAGGGCCCGCGCTCCCGCACGACGGCGGAGTGGCGAGGCGTGATGTAGCCCACGTGGGACGAGAAGCCGTAGGCCGGGAAGAGGGCGTCCATTCGGCGCATCGCCCGGTCTCGCACGACCTTGGCCACGATGGACGCGGCCGCGATCGCCGCGGAACGTTCGTCCCCGTCGACCACCGCGGTGTGCGCCGGCGCCGAGGGGCCCAGCCGGAAGCCGTCGACGAGACAGACCTCCGCCGGCGGGCAGAGCTCCCGAAGGCACGACCGCATCCCCTCGAGGTTCGACCGATGGAGGCCGTTGCGGTCGATCTCCTCCGGGGAGATGACGCGCACCGTGAACGACTTCGCGCAGGAGACGACGCCGTGGAACAGCTCCTCCCGCTGCTCGGCGGTCAGCTGCTTCGAGTCGTTGAGCCCGGCGAGGGGCCGAACCCGGTGATCCCGCAGGCAGTCGTAGTCGAAGAGCACGCCGGCGACGACCAGCGGCCCGGCCAGCGAGCCGCGACCGGCCTCGTCCACGCCGGCGACGAACCGCCGCCCGAAGCGGCGGTCGAACTCGAGGAGGCGCCTACCCCTCTTCGGCGGTCTCGGGCTCGAGCTCGGCCTGCTCGACCTCTGGCTCCGCGGCCTCTTCCGGCCCGGAATCCTCAGCGGCAGGCTGCTCGGCGGCGACGGCTGCGGCACCGGCCGAGGATAGCCGCACCCCATCACGGCGCTCGCGGACGCGTGCCTTCTTGCCCACTTTCCCGCGCAAGTAGTAGAGCTTCGCGCGGTTCACGTCGCCGATCGCCATGACCTCGATCCGCTCGATCTTCGGCGAATGCAGAGGGAACGTCCGCTCGACGCCGACGCCGAACGACTGCTTGCGCACGGTGAACGTCTCGCGGGCACCCGAGCCCTGTCGCTTGAGGACGATGCCCTCGAAGACCTGGATCCGGCGGCGCTGCCCCTCGATCACCTGGAAGTGGACGCGGACGGTGTCCCCGGCCTTGAACTGCGGCCGGTCGGCGCGCAGCTGTTTGCGCTCGAGTGTCTCGATGGGGTTCGCCATGGCAAAGGGTCGGGCGGCCGCCCGACCGCGGGATGCTAGCGCAAGCCGATTCTTCTCGGCGGGAAATAGATCGCGAACACCTTGCCGATCAGGTTCTCCCGGTCGAGCGAGCCCCAGACTCGCGAGTCGCAGGATTGCGCCCTGTTGTCGCCCATCACGAAGTAGTGGTCCTTCGGGATCTTCTCGGGCGGCCTCGTGTCCACGTCGCGCCGGTCCGCCTTCACGTACGGCTCCTGCAGCCGCTTCCCGTTGATGAAGACGAAGCCGTTCCGCATCTCCCAGGTCTCACCGGGAAGGCCGATGATGCGCTTGACGAACGTCCCGCCCGCGCCGCAGTCCTTCCTCGCCCGCTGCGGCGTCGTGAAGACCACGATGTCGCCGCGGTCGGGATCCGTGAAGTGGTAGATGAACCGGTTCGCTAGGACGCGGTCGGAGAAGCGGGACGTGCAGCCGAGCCCCGACCCCGCGCAGTGGAGCGTCGGCTCCATCGAGGACGACGGGATCCTGTACGGGTTCACCACCCACTGCTTGATCGCGAGGACGATCGCGACCGCGCCGACGATCGTGACGACCCAGTCGATCGCGACCCTCCAGGGCCGCGGCAGGCGGTGCGTGAGACGGTCGACCGGGTTTCTCACGACGGCGTTCTCAGGCGGCTCTGCTCGCGGCGCCACTCCGCGATCCGGGCATGGTCGCCCGAGAGAAGGACATCGGGCACCGTCCAGCCGCGGAAGTCAGCGGGGCGCGTGTAGTGCGGGTACTCGAGCCCGCCTTCGAGCTCCGCCGAGAAGCTCTCCTCCGAGCCGGAGCCCTCGCTGAGCGCGCCCGGAAGCCTCCGCGCCACGGCGTCGGCGACCACCATCGCCGGCAGCTCCCCGCCGGACAGGACGTACGGCCCGATCGAGACCGCGTCGTTCGCCAGGTGGGTCAGGATCCGCTCGTCGAAGCCCTCGAAGCGGGAGGAGAGCAGCGTCAGGTGCTCCTCCGCGGCGAGCTCGTCGACGACCCCCTGGTCGAGCTGCCGTCCCTGCGGCGTCAGGGCGACCACCCTGTGCGCGGGAAGCGTGCCGTAGACGCCCTCGAGCGCGGCCGAGACGACGTCGACGCGGAGCACCATCCCGGCGCCGCCGCCGTACGGCTCGTCGTCCACCTCGCCGCCCGGAGCCCAGTCCCGGTAGTTGAACAGGCGCAGCTCGAGCTCCCCACCGAGGACGGAAGCGAGTGGGCGTTGTTCGGAGACGGCAGCGAAGACATGGGGAACGAGCGTGAAGACGTCGAGGCGCAGAGCTTCGGCAGGTTAGTCGTCAGGCGCGAATCCAGGCGCCACCAGGATTCGGCGCCCGTCGAGGTCGACCTGCCGGACGCAGGCCTCGACGAGCGGCAGCAGGATAGCCGTGTCGAGCTCCAGGGCGTCGTTGGCCGGGCCCGGCACGACATCCGTGACGACGCCCAGGCGCCGCCCGCCCTCCTCCTCGACCTCGAGGCCGACGAGCTGGAAGACGTAGTACTCGCCGGGCTCCGGCTCGGGGAGCTGCGAGCGCGGAACCTCGAGCACGGTCCCGCGCGGGACCGGCCTGTCGAGGCGGATCACGAGCCGGCCGCCCGGGCGCTTCCGCTCCTCGACGCGGACCTCCTCGCCGCCGGCCCGCAGGATCGCGCCCGGCTCGAACCGCTTCGGGTCTTCGCTCGCCTGCTCGACGACGAACGAGCCGTCCAGGCCGTGAGGCTTTCCGACCCGACCGACGGTGACGAGTTGCTCAGTCAGCGATCTCGAGCACGACCCGCCGCCGCTGCCGCGCGCCGCCGGCGCGGACGACCGCACGAAGCGCACGCGCAATCCGCCCCTGGCGGCCGATCACCTTCCCGACGTCGTCCTTGGCGACGTGGAGCCGGAGGACGAGCGCGTCCTCGCCCTCCACTTCCTCGACCCGCACGGCGTCGGGCTCGTCCACGAGCTGTCTCGCGAGGTACGCGAGCAGCTCAGCCATCGCGGGGGCTCATGCCTTCGACGTCTCCAGGCCGATGTTCTTGGCCTTGAGCAGGCGTGCGACCGTGCCGGACGGCTGGGCGCCCTTGCCGAGCCACTCGCGAACCTTCTCCTCGTCGAACTCGATCGTCGAGGGATCGGTCTGCGGGTTGTAGCGCCCGACGATCTCGATGAACCTGCCGTCCCGCGGCGAGCGCGAGTCGGCGACGACGACGCGGTAGATCGGGTTCTTCTTCGACCCGACGCGCGTCAATCTCATACGAACTGCCATCTCACCTCCAAACACGGCGGAACCCCTGGTTCCCCCATGAACCCCCTCCTTGCGGACGGGATCTGGTCGTCGATTGTGGACGGAGCCGGCGTGGCACCTGCTTCGTCCGCCGTCTTTGTGTCCGTGCGCCTCCCACGCGGCGAAGCCGTGCTCCGGCGGCGGCTCGTCGTCGCTCTCGGGAGGTGTAGCGATCGCGCCTCATCTGCGCTGGTTCAGCAATTCAGGCGGGAGCCCGGGCATCTTGCCCTTCCCCATCTGCTTCATCATCTTCTGCATCTGCTTCCGCGCCGAGAGCAGCTTGTTCACCTGCTGGATGTCGGTGCCGCTGCCGGCCGCGATCCGCTTTCGCCGGGAGCCGTCGATCAGGTGCGGCATCCGGCGCTCCTGCGGCGTCATCGAGAGGACGATCGCCTCGACCCGCGAGAGCTCCTTGTCGTCGATGTCGATCCCCTTGAGCTGGTTCCCGACCCCGGGGATCATCGAGAGGACGCCCTTGAGCGGCCCCATCTTGCGCAGCATCCGGTAGCTCGTCAGGAAGTCGTCGAAGCTGAACTCCCCGGCGCGCATCCGGGCCTCCATCGCGGCCTGGTCTTCCTCGGACGCCGCCTCCTCGGCCTTCTCGATCAGGGTCAGGACGTCGCCCATCCCCAGGATCCGGGAGGCCATGCGGTCGGGGTAGAAGTACTCGAGCTGGTCGAGCTTCTCGCCCACCGAGGCGAGCTTCACCGGCTGCCCGGTCACGGCCTTGACCGAGAGCGCGGCGCCGCCCCGTGCGTCGCCGTCCAGCTTCGTGAGGATCACGCCGTCGAACGCGACGCGCTCCTGGAACGCCTCGGCGACGGAGACCGCCTCCTGGCCCGTCATCGCGTCGAGGACGAGGAGCACGTTCGTGGGCTTGGTCGCGTCGCGGATCCGGCCCAGCTCCTGCATCAGCTCCTCGTCGATCTGGAGCCGGCCGGCGGTGTCGACGATCACGACGTCGCGTCCCTGCGCGCGGGCCTGCTCGAGGCCGTCCTTCGCGGCCTGGACCGGCTCCGTGCCCGTGAACACCGGGATCTGGATCTGGCGGCCGAGCTGCTGGAGCTGCTCGACCGCGGCAGGGCGCTGGAGGTCGGCTGCGACGAGCGCCGGCGAATGATTCTCCTTGCGCAGGAGCAGCGCGAGCTTGGCCGCGGCGGTCGTCTTGCCCGAGCCCTGGAGGCCGGCGAGCAGGATCACGGTCGGCCCCTTGCCGGCGAAGACGAGCTTCGAGTCGCCGGTCCCCATCAGCGTCGTCAGCTCCTCGTGGACGATCTTCACGACCTGCTGGCCGGGTGTGAGGCTGCGCATGACGTCCTGGCCCGAGGCGCGCTCCCGGACGCGGGCGACGAAGTCCTTGACGACCCGGAAGTTGACGTCCGCCTCGAGCAGCGCGAGCCGGATCTCGCGCATCGCGCGCGAAATCGCCTCGTCGTCCAGCTTTCCCCGGCCGCGAAGCGGGCCGAGGGCGGCGTTCAGCTTGTCGCCAAGGGTGTCGAACATCGGCCGAACAGTCTAGAGATGGCGGTTTTCCCCCTAGAGTTGAGTCATGGCCGCTCGGAAGACGGTGACGGTCGTCTTCTGCGACATCGCGAACTTCACACCGCTCGACGAGGCGCTCGACCCGGAGGTGATGAGGGGAGTGATGGAGCGCTACTTCGAGGTGGTCCGCGGAGCGCTCGAGCGGCACGGCGGCACCGTGGAGAAGTTCATCGGCGATGCGGCGATGGCCGTCTTCGGCATCCCGACGGCACACGACGACGACGCGCTGCGCGCCGTCCGTGCCGCGATCGACATGCGAACCGCGCTCGGCGGCCTGAACAAGGAGCTCGAGAGGACGCACAGCGTGCGTCTGGCCATCCGAACCGGGGTCAACACGGGCGAGGTCGTCGCCGGCGATCCGACCGACCGGCAGAGCTTCGCGACGGGCACGGCGGTTGCGACGACCCAGCGGCTCGAGGCCGCAGCGCGCTCGGGGGAGATCCTGCTCGGGGACTCGACCTATCGGCTCGTCTCGAACGCAGTCCTCGTCGAGCCGCTCGAGCCGTTGACGCTCAAGGGCAAGGCGAAGCCGGTGAAGGCATGGCGGCTGCTCGGCGTCGTCGAGGGTGCCCCCGCGTTCCCACGCCGGCTCGACCTTCCCATGGTCGGGCGTCAGGACGAGCTCGCCGCGCTGAGAGCGGAGCTCGACGCGGCGGCGCGGGAGCGACGCTGCCGGCTCGCGACCATCGTCGGCCCGGCGGGCATCGGCAAGTCACGGCTCGGGAACGAGCTGTTCGCCGGGGCCGGCGGCCGCGCGACGACGCTCGTCGGCCGCTGCCTTGCCTACGGGGAGGGGATCACCTACTGGCCGCTGCGCGGCATCGTCCTCTCCGCCGCGGGAAGCCTCTCCCGCAGCGGGATCGAGGAGTTCGTCGCGGACGCCCAGGACGGCGAGCTGATCGCGGAGCGGCTTGCCGGCGCCGTCGGCACGGCCGAGGCGCCTCCGAGCGGCGAGGAGACGTTCTGGGCAGTCCGGCGCTTCCTCGAGCACCTCGCGCGCGAACGTCCCGTCATCCTCGGGATCGACGAGCTCCAGTGGGCCGAGCCGGCCTTTCTCGACCTGCTCGAGTACCTCGTGGGGTGGACGAGGGATGCGCCGGTCCTGATCCTCGGCCTCGGCCGGCCGGAGCTCCTCGAGACGCGTCCCACCTGGAGCGGGACGAGCTCGCTCGTCGTCTCGCTGGAGCCGCTGTCCACGGACGACTCGAGGCGGCTCGTCGACGTGCTCGGCGCGGGCGAGATCGACGAGGCGGAGCGCGAGCGAATCCTCACGGGTGCGGAAGGCAATCCCCTCTTCGTGGAGCAGATGCTCGCGCTCGCCGTGGAGGGCGGGCAGAGCGAGGCCATGCCTCCCTCGATCCAGGCGCTCCTCACCGCCCGGCTCGACCGCCTGAGTCAGGACGAGCGCGCGGCGATCGAGCGCGCGTCGGTGATCGGGCGGGAGTTCACGGCCGGCGCCGTGGGCTCGCTGTCGGGCGGCGAGCCCGTCGCCTCGTCGCTTCTGTCGCTCGTCCGCCGCGATCTCATCGAGCCGGACCGCTCACTGATCCCCGGCGACGACGGCTTCCGCTTCCGGCACGTCCTGATCCGGGACGCGGCCTACCTCGGGCTCGCGAAGGACAGCCGCGCCGCGCTCCACGAGCAGTACGCGGACTGGCTCGAGCAGTCCGCCGGGGACCTCGACGAGATCATCGGCTACCACCTGGAGCAGGCGTTCCATTTCAGGCAGGAGCTCGGCGGCGCGGACGTCTCGCTCGCCCAACGGTCGGGCGAGCGGCTGGCGAAGGCGGGCCGCCGGGCCGTGACCCGCGGAGATCTTCCCGCCGCCGTCACGCTGCTGGCGCGCGCCGTCGCCCTCCTGCCCGATTCGCACGAGGAGCGCCGGGAGATCCTCCCGATGCTCGGAAGCGCCCTCATGGGGACCGGGGACTTCGGTCGCGCCGAGCGCGTGCTCGACGAGGCGCTCGAGACGGCGCGGTCGGCCGGCGACCAGCGGCTGGAGCTCCGCACGGTGATCGAGCGGGAGTTCTTCCGCGCCTTCACGAGCCCGGAAAGCTCCGTCGACGAGATCGTGGCGGTCGCGGACAGCGCGATCCCGCTGCTCGAGCAGCTCGGGGACGACCTGGGGCTCGCGAAAGCGTGGTGGCTGAAGAGCGAGGTCCACGTGAACGCCTGCCACTGGGGCGCGAGGGCCGAGTGCCTCGAGCGAGCGCTGCACCACGCCCGCCGCGCCGGCGACTCCGGCGGGGCGGCGACGATCTCGGCGCTCCTCGCCCAGGCGCTCCACTACGGCCCGGCGCCGGTCCCGCAGGCAATCGTGCGCTGCGAGGAGCTTCTGTCCCACTCGCGCGACTCCGCGCTCACCGCCGCCGTCTCGAGCACGCTCGCGGCACTCAGGGCGATGCAGCGCGAGTTCGACGAGGCCCGCCGCCTCTGGGCGGATGCGCGATCGAACTACGACGAGCTCGGCCTGCGGCTCCGCCGCGCCGCCCGGTCGCTGATCCCCGCGGAGATCGAGACGCTGGCCGGCAATCCCGAGGAGGCGGTCCGGATGCTGCGTTGGGCCCACGACATCCTGGACGAGATGGGCGTCGTCGGCCTGCGCGCGACGATCACCGCGTTTCTCGCCGATGCCCTCTACGAGGCCGGGGACCCACAGGGCGCCCGCCGGTTCGCGCAGGCGGCGGAGGAGCTCGGCGCGGCGGACGACCTCGTCACGCAGGTGATGTGGCGCATAGCGCGCTCGAAGCTCGACGGTGACTCGGAGCTCGCCGAGGAGGCGCTGCGCATGGCGAACACGACCGACTATCCGGATCTCAAGGCTCGTGCCCTCGTCGCCGTCGGGGAGCTCGAGCAGGCCCGGACCATCTACGAGGCGAAGGGCAACGTCGCCGCCGCGGAGCGGCTCTTGGCCCGACAGGGCGCCTCGTCATAGGATCGAAGCCCCACCGAACCACGCGGAAGGGAGG
>DASTWB010000005.1:0-6469 GCA_035758725.1 Gaiellaceae bacterium | reverse complement strand
ACGGCGTCGACCTCGCGATCCCCGCCGGCGAGTTCTTCACGCTCCTGGGCCCCAGCGGCTCGGGCAAGACGACGACGCTGCGCCTCATCGCCGGTTTCGAGACCCCCGACTCGGGCCGCGTGCTGCTGGGCGGCACCGACGTCACGCGGCGGCCGCCGTACGCGCGGAACGTGAACACGGTCTTCCAGGACTACGCCCTCTTCCCGCACATGACGGTCGAGGACAACGTCGGTTACGGCCTGCTCGTCAAGGGCGTCAGGCGAGCCGAGCGGCGGACGCGGGTGGGCGAGGCGCTCGAGATGGTGCGGCTGGCCGGCCTCGGCCCGCGCCGCCCCGGACAGCTCTCGGGCGGCCAGCGCCAGCGCGTCGCGCTCGCCCGCGCGATCGTCAACCACCCGCGCGTGCTGCTCCTCGACGAGCCGCTCGGCGCGCTCGACCTGAAGCTTCGCCAGGAGATGCAGCTCGAGCTCATGCGCATCAAGCACGAGGTCGGGATCACGTTCGTGTACGTGACGCACGACCAGGAGGAGGCGCTCACGATGAGCGACCGCCTCGCCGTCTTCCGGGACGGCCGCATCGAGCAGATCGGGACGCCGGCCGACGTCTACGAGCGCCCGACGAGCGAGTTCGTCGCCGGCTTCGTCGGCGTGTCGAACGTCCTGGAACGGGAGGGCCGCAGGTTCACGGTCAGGCCCGAGAAGATCCGCCTCCTCGCCGACGGCGACCAGCCCGCGTCCGGGACGGTCGTGGAGGGGGGACGCATCCGAGAGGTCGTCTACGTCGGCATGGTCACCCGCTACATCGTCGACCTCGAGCGCGGCGGAGCGCTCACGGTGATCCGCCAGAACCTCGAGACGACCTCGGCGGACGTCGTCGAGGCACGCGGTCGCCCCGTCCGCCTCGAATGGCATCCACAGCACACCTACGAGATCTCCATGGGGGGAGAGACGGAGGGCGAATGAGCAAGGCACGATGGCGTAAGGCCCGTTGGCTCGGGCTCGCGGTCTACTGCTGCGTCGCGCTGCTCGCGGCGACGAGCTGCGGCGGCGACGACGACGAGGAAGCCGGCGGCACCACGACGACGGCGAGCGCGACGGAGGGCATGGCGACGGAGATCGGCGAGCCCGAGGGTCAGGTCAACTTGATCAACTGGGCCGGCTACGTCGAGAAGGACTGGGTCGCCCCGTTCGAGCAGCAGACGGGCTGCAAGGTCAACTCGAAGGTCGGCGGGAGCTCGGACGAGATGGTCACGCTGATGAAGACCGGCAACTACGACGGCGTCTCGGCATCGGGTGACGCAACGCTGCGCCTGATCGCCGGAGGCGACGTCGCTCCGGTCAACCTCGACCTGATCGAGAACTACGACGCGGTCTTCGAGGGCCTCAAGAACCAGGCGCACAACACCGTCGACGGCGTGCCCTACGGCGTGCCGCACGGACGCGGCGCCAACCTCCTGATGTGGCGGACCGACGTCGTCAAGCCGGCGCCCGACAGCTGGAGCGTCGTCTGGGACGCGAACTCGCCGTACAAGGGCAAGATCACCGCGTACGACAGCCCGATCTACATCGCCGACGCGGCCCTCTACCTGAAGGCGACCCAGCCGGACCTCGGGATCGAGGATCCCTACGAGCTCGACGACAAGCAGTTCCAGGCAGCCGTCGACCTGCTCAAGCAGCAGAACGCGAACATCGGCGAGTACTGGTCCGACGCCGCGAAGGAGATCCAGTCGTTCGCGAACAAGGACACCGTTGTGGGCACGACGTGGCAGTACCAGGCCAATCAGCTGACCGGTGCGAAGGACCCGGTGCCTGTGCAGGCGACCCTGCCGAAGGAGGGCTCCACGGGCTGGTCGGACACCTGGATGATCTCGTCCAAGGCCAAGAACCCGAACTGCATGTACATGTGGATGAACTACATCATCTCGCCGGAGGCGAACGCGAAGGCCACGGAGTACTTCGGAGAAGCTCCGGTGAACGCCGCGGCCTGCGACCTGACGGTGGACAAGAACCACTGCAAGACGTTCCACGCGCAGGACGAGGACTACTTCTCGAAGGTCTCGTACTGGAAGACGCCGATCAAGGACTGCGGCGACGACCGAGGTTCGGTCTGCAAGGACTACTCCGAGTGGACCGCGGCCTGGACCGAGATCAAGGGCTAGCGCTCTGACGTCGGTTCCGTACGGAGAGGCGCCTTCCCGGCGAGGGCCGGGGAGGCGCCTCTCGAACTTCTTCTTCCAGCACCCGCGGATCCGGCTGGGGGCGCTGCTCGTCTCGCCGCTCGCGTGGCTCGGCATCCTCTACCTCGGGTCGCTCGCCGTGCTCTTCATCACGGCGTTCTGGACGGTCGATCCGTTCACGGGAGACGTCGTCCGCGACTTCAGCCTCGACAACTTCCGGACGCTCTGGGAGCAGGACGTCTACCGGCGGATCACGCTTCGAACGGTCGGGCTGGCGGCTGCGGTGACCGTCACCGACGCGCTGCTCGCCCTCCCCATCGCCTACTACATGGCCCGCGTGGCCTCCCCGCGTACCCGGGGGATCCTCGTCGTGGCGATCCTGACGCCGCTCTGGGCCAGCTACCTCGTCAAGGTCTACGCCTGGCGGATCGTCCTCGCGGGCCAGGGCCCGCTGAACTGGGCGCTCGCGCCGTTCGGGCTCGAGGGGCCGGGCTACACGACGACCGGCACGTGGCTGGTCTTCACCTACCTCTGGCTCCCGTTCATGATCCTGCCCGTCTACGCCGGGCTGGAGCGGATTCCGAACTCGCTGCTCGAGGCATCCTCGGACCTCGGAGCCCGGGGGCTCGGGACCTTCCGGCGGGTGGTGTTCCCGCTCGCCTTCCCCGCCATCGTCGCCGGCTCGATCTTCACGTTCTCGCTGACCCTCGGCGACTACATCACGCCGCAGGTCGTGGGGAACACGAACTTCATCGGGAACGTCGTCTACACGAACGTCGGCGTCGCCAACAACCTGCCCTTCGCGGCGGCGTTCGCGACGGTGCCGGTCCTGATCATGATCGTCTACCTGGCGCTCGCAAGGCGGGCAGGCGCCTTCGAGAGCATATGAGCCGCGTCCTCCTCAGGCTGGCGACGGTCGCGACGCTCTTCTTCATCTACTTCCCGCTCGCGCTGATCGGGCTCTACGCCTTCAACGCGAGCATCACCCAGGGCTGGCCGATCGAGAGCTACACGACGGCGTGGTTCGGCGAGGCCTGGCGCGACGAGCAGGTGCGCGACGCCCTGTGGATGTCGGTGAAGGCCGCGGTCCTCGCAACCGCGATCGCACTCGCGCTCGGAACCCTGGCCTCGCTGGGCGTGGCCCGCTACCGCTTCTTCGGCCGGGAGACGATCTCGTTCCTCGTCATCCTCCCGATCGCCCTCCCCGGCATCGTGACCGGCATGGCGCTGAATGCCACCTACGTCAGGTTCGGGATCGACTTCGGCCTGCTCACGATCGTGATCGGGCACGCGACGTTCTGCATCGTCCTCGTCTACAACAACGTCGTCGCGCGCCTGCGCCGGACGTCGCCGAACCTCGAGGAGGCCTCGTCGGACCTCGGTGCCGACTCCTGGCAGACGTTTCGCTACGTCACGTTCCCGCAGCTGCGCACGGCGCTCCTCGCGGGTGGCCTGCTCGCCTTCGGGCTCTCGTTCGACGAGGTGATCGTCACGACGTTCACGGCCGGCGCCGAGCAGACGCTGCCGATCTGGATCTTCACGAACCTCGCCCGCCCGCAGCAGCTTCCGATCATCAACGTCGTCGCCCTCGCCGTGATCGCGCTCTCGATCATCCCCGTGTGGCTCGCGCAACGGCTGTCGGCCGACCCGACCGCCGCGGGCGGCGCCGCCGGCGCTGCCGCGACTGCCCGTCAGTGAGTTACGTTTGACCCGAATCCAGGAGGTTTGCGCATGAGCGTCAGCGTCGAGAAGCACAAGAATCTGGTCGGCGGCGAGTGGGTCGACGCCGCCGAAGGCGGCACGGAGGAGATCCTCAACCCGGCGACCGGCGAGACGATCGCCGAGGTCCCCAAGGGCACGCAGGCAGACGTCGACCGCGCCGTCGAGGCCGCCAAGAAGGCGTGGCCGGAGTGGCGCGAGGCGACGCCGCAGGAGCGATCCGAGCTCCTGCTGAAGCTCGCGGACCTGATCGACGAGCATGCCGAGGAGCTCACAGAGATCGAGTCCCGCAACGTCGGCAAGCCGATCGCCGTCGCCCGCGACGAGATGCCGGTCTGCTCCGACAACATCCGCTTCTTCGCGGGTGCGGCGCGCGTCCTCGAGGGGCGCGCGACCGGCGAGTACATGAAGGGCTACACCTCGATGATCCGGCGCGAGCCGATCGGGATCGTCGGCCAGGTCGCGCCCTGGAACTACCCGCTGATGATGGCGGTGTGGAAGTTCGCGCCGGCGCTGGCCGCCGGCAACGTCGTCGTCCTGAAGCCGTCGGAGCAGACGCCGCTCTCGACGCTGCGCTTCGCCGAGCTCGCGGCGGAGGTCGTGCCGCCCGGCGTGTTCAACGTCATCACCGGCGACGGCGAGCCGGTCGGCGCCGGGATCGTCCGCCACCCCGACGTCCGCATGGTCTCGCTGACCGGCGACGTCGCGACCGGGAGAGAGGTTGCGAAGGCCGCGTCCGAGACGCTGAAGCGCGTCCACCTCGAGCTGGGCGGCAAGGCACCCGTCGTCGTCTTCGACGACGCCGACCCGGCGCAGGTCGCCGAGGCGATCAAGGTCGCGGGCTACTGGAACTCCGGCCAGGACTGCACGGCGGCGTCCCGGGTCGTTGCCGGGCCAAAGATCTACGACAAGCTGCTCGAGGAGCTCGTCCCGGCCGTCGAGTCGATGAGCGTGGGCGACCCGGCCGAGGGCGAGGAGATCGAGATGGGCCCCGTGATCTCGAAGGCGCAGCAGGAGCGGATCCTCGGCTTCCTGGACCGCGCCTCGGGCGCGCAGGTGCTCACCGGCGGCGGGACGAACGGCGACCGCGGCTTCTTCGTCAACCCGACCGTCGTCACCGGCGTCGAGCAGACGGACGAGATCGTCCAGCGCGAGGTCTTCGGCCCCGTCGTCACCGTCCAGCGGTTCGACGACGACGACCAGGCGATCGCGTGGGCAAACGACGTCAGCTACGGGCTCGCCGCGTCGGTCTTCACGCGGGACATCTCGCGCGCCCTGAACGCCGCCCGCAAGCTCGAGTTCGGCACCGTGTGGATCAACGACCACATCCCGCTGGTCTCGGAGATGCCGCACGGCGGCTTCAAGCAGTCCGGCTACGGCAAGGATCTCTCGGCGTACTCCCTGGAGGACTACACCCAGGTGAAGCACGTGATGGCGAAACTGGACTGAGCTGCGCATTTCGGCCCGGAGGCGGTTCTCGGTTGACCGGCTCCGGGCCGAAGTGGTAGAAGCGCCTCGCATTGCGCAGCGCGGAGCACTCTGACCGGCGGGGGGCCGTCAGCGTCCCGCGGAGCCTGGACGCCGTCGACCAGAGCATCATCGAGGCGTTGCAGCGCAACGGCCGCGAGTCGTTCCGCCGGATCGCCGCCGGGGCCGGCGTCTCCGAGGCGACGATCCGGGCGCGCTACGCGCGGCTCTGCGAGGACCACATCCTCCAGGTCACGGGGATCACGAACCCGCTCGGACTCGGCTTCGAGGCGCAGGCGATGGTCGGGATCCGCACAACGGGGTCGCCGGAGCCCGTCGCCAACGAGATCGCGACGTGGGACGAGGCGGGCTACGTCGTCATCACCGCGGGCCAGTTCGACATCCTCGTCGAGCTCGTCTGCGCCGACCGCCGGGAGCTGCTCGACCTCACCAACCGGGTCCGCTCGATCGACGGGGTCGTCTCGACCGAGAGCTTCCTCTACCTCGAGCTCTGGAAGCAGATCTACGACTGGGGCACCCGGGGCCGGGACGGCGCAACGCGGATGGCGAGGCTCGGTTGATCGAGACGAGACTGCTCATTGCCGGTGAGCAGGTCGCAGGAGACGGCGCGCCGCTCTCCGTCGAGAACCCGTTCACGGAGTCGGAGCTCGCCTCGGTCGGGCTGCCCTCGGCGGAGCAGGTCGACGCCGCGATCGCCGCTGCCCGGGAGGCGGCCCGCGGGTGGGCCAACACGCCCGCGATCGAACGGTGCGAGCTGCTCCACGAGGTCGCCAACCGGCTCCGCGCGAGAACGGACGAGCTCGCCGAGCTGATGACGAAGGAGGGCGGCAAGCCGCGGATCGAGAACTCGGACGAGGTCGGCTGGACGGCCGCCGCGTTCGACTACTACGCCGAGCTCGGGCGAAACTTCGCGGGCCGCGTGATCCCGGCGATCGAGTCGACGCAGCTCTCGCTCGTGCTCAAGGAGCCGATGGGCGTCGTCGGCGCGATCGTGCCCTGGAATTACCCACTGCTGCTGCTCGCCTGGAAGGTCGCTCCGGCACTCGCGGCCGGGAACACGATCGTCGCGAAGCCGTCCGAGCTCAC
>DASTWB010000276.1:0-4443 GCA_035758725.1 Gaiellaceae bacterium | reverse complement strand
GCATGCGCGCCCTCGTCACCGGAGGCACCGGCCGGGTCGGATCGGCGATCGCCACCCGGCTCGGGAGCGAGGGCTGGCGTGTCTTCGCCGCCGGAAAGGCTCACGGCGACATCGCCGAGGTGGAGACGGCCCGCGCGCTCGTCAGGACGGCCGCGGAGGAGCTCGGAGGCCTCGACCTGCTGGTGCACGCGGCCTCCGACGGCTTCGCGCCGAAGCCGGTCGAAGAGGTGACGGAAGAGGACTGGGACGCCGCCTTCGGGGCGACGGCGAAGGGCGGCTTCTTCGTCACGCAGGCGGCCGCGCCGCTGCTGCGGGAGTCCCGCGGCGTGGTGATCATGATCGAGGACGTGATGGGCCTGGAGCCGTGGCCGTCGTTCGCCCCCCACAGCGCCGCGAAGGCGGCCCTCTCGATGCTCACGAAGGTCTTCGCCCGGGCGCTGGCCCCGGAGGTGCGGGTGTGCGGGATCGCACCGGGGCCGGTCGCCGTCGAGCCCGAGCAGGAGGAACGGCGCGCGGCCGAGTCGCTCCTCGGCCGGATCGGGACGCCCGACGACATCGCCGGCGCCGTCATGTATCTCGCGGGCGCCGACTTCGTGACCGGATCGACGCTCGTCGTCGACGGCGGGCGCCTCCTTCAAACCGCACGGGCCGAGACGCCGTAGAAGAGGCATGACCACCTCGGCTGCGGCCGTCGGGCGCCGCTTGCCGCCTGCGGCGCCACGCGCAACCATGTTCGTCTTGTCCTACTCCGACGTCAGCGACGGCGAGCTCATCCGCATGGTCGGCACAGGCGACCGGAGCGCCTTCGACGCGCTCTACCGGCGGTACGCGCGGCCCGTGTTCGGGCTCGCCCTGCGGCGGCTCGGGGACCGCGGTCGCGCGGAGGACGCCGTCCAGGAGACGTTCGCCTCGGTCTGGCGTGCGGCCCGGACGTACAAGCCCGAGCGGGGCCCCGGGGCGCCGTGGCTCTACGCGGTCGCGCGCAACGCGATCGTCGACAACGGGCGTGCGAAGCGCGAGCCGCCGGTCGACGCGCCGGAAGAGGTCGCGGGGGACGAGACGCCGGCCGACCGCGCGGAGGCCGGCTGGGTCGCCTGGCGCGTCCACCGTGCGCTGGGCGAGCTGCCCGAGAACGAGCGGCAGGTGATCGAGCTCGCCTACTGGGGCGGCCGCTCGCAGAGCGAGATCGCCGACCTGCTCGGCATCCCGCTCGGCACGGTGAAGACCCGTACGCGGAGCGGACTCGCCCGGCTTTCCGCGGTGCTGGGGGACGTGCTGTGAGGCCGGCGGACTTCGACGACCTGCTCGAGGGCGTGGAGAGCCCCGAGGAGCGGGACCGGCTCCGGCGTGTCCACGACCTGCTCCTGGCCACCGGCCCGCCGCCCGAGCTCTCGCCGGTGCTCGCAAGCTCGCCCCCGGCCCCGGTCGAGGAGGAGGAGCCGGAGCCGGACACGTCCTGGCTGCCGCCCCGGCGGCTCGGCGCGGCGATCCTCGTGGGCGCCGCACTGGCCGGCGCGGCGTTCGGCGCCGGGTACATCGCCGGCGACCGCGGCTCCGACGGCACCCCGGCCTCTGCCCCGGCGGATCCGGCCACCCGCGTCGTCGACCTGCGCCCACCCGACCAGAACGACACGGCGGGGGTGAGCATCCGCCTCGGCCGCAAGGGGGCGGACGGGAACTGGCCGATGACCCTCACCGTCCGCGGCCTCGACCAGCTCGACCAGGGGGACTACTACACGCTCGCCCTGACGAAGAGCGGCAAGCCGGTCGTCACCTGCGGAACCTTCAACGTCGCGGCGAAGGGGACCACGACGGTCCGAATGGTCGCCGCGTACGACCTGGACAGCTTCGACGGCTGGGCGATTACGCGGTGGGATCGGGAGTCCCGAAGCGAACGCGTGATCATGACCGAAGCCGCTTAGGGCGCTGTTCGGTCGTTCGCCAGGAACGCCGCGTACGTGACCGGCATGCGGTCCGCGAGGAACTGCTCGCAGGCCTCCGCATAGCGCCGGATCTCTCTCTGGGCGGTCTCGGAGTTGCGCAGCGAGAGGAAGTTCATGAGAGCTCTGGCGTTGACCGTCCAGTAGAACTCGGTGTAGGCGCCGACCGGGAGCACGGCGCGGGCGAGCTCGCGCGCGACGCCCAGCTCCACGAGCCGCTCGTAGGCGGAGTACGCAGCGTCGTAGACGGCGCGCATCTCGTCCCGCGTGGTCTCCGCGACCTCGGCCTCGACCGTCTCGAACGAGTACGCGCCGGGCTTCCCGACCTGGCTGCGCACGTCTTCGGGCTCGGGCACGTAGAAGTCGTCAGTCGCCTTCGCATACCGCATCGAGAACTCGTTGCACGACCCGATCCGATGCCGGAACCACTCGCGCGCCACGAAGATCGGCGCCCGGATGTGGAAGCGGAACGAGTTGTGCTCGAACGGGGTCCCGTGCCGCTCGCGCATGAGGAACCTGATCAGGCCGGCGTCGGAATCGTCCATCTCGGCCTTGTGCCGGGCGAAGCTGACCCGCGCCCCATTCACCACCGACAGGTCGTCGGCCATGGCGTCGTCCAGCCGGACGAACCCGTGGTCGAGGACGGGAATCGAGCCCTGAGCTATCACTTCGGGTGTGACGGCCACGCCGCTGAGTGTAGAGGGGGCGTATGTCGGCACCTCCGGGTGGTCCTATCCCAGCTGGAAGCCCGGCTTCTATCCGGCCGAGTCGAAGCCGGCCGACTTCCTCGCCCACTACGCACGGAGCTTCCGGACGGTCGAGCTGAACACGACCGGCTACCGGCTGCCGGCCGAGGGGCAGTTCGACCGCTGGGCCGAGCAGACGCCCGACGGCTTCCGCTTCGCGCCGAAGCTGAACGCCTACAAGACGACCGACATCGCCACGTTCGAGGAGCGCGTCACGCGGCTCGGCGACCGGCTCGGCCCGATCCGCGCGGTCGTCGGCTCGAAGCGGGACGAGGGCCTGCTCGCGCTCATGCTCGGCTCGGTCGACCCTGAGCTCCGAGTCGCGTTCGACTTCCGGCACGAGTCGTGGGAGGGCGTGGAGGCCGAGCTGCCGCCCAACGCCGTGCGCGTGAACGACCTCGAAGCGGCCGCATCGTTTCGCTACCTGCGCTTCCGGGACCCGCCCTACTCGGACGACGACCTCGCAGCCTCGGCGGCCGTCGTCGCCCCGCTGCTCGCGGGCGGGGTCGAGGTCTACGCCTACTTCCGCCACGAGGACGAGCCGACGGCGCCGCGCTACGCGGAGCGGTTCGCGGAGCTCCTCGCCGCGTTCCCCCGTTCCGGGGATCCCGGCGACCCCGCCGCTCGATCACACTGAGGGTGCGGTGAAGGTCGTCCTTTTCTGTGGGGGGCTCGGGCTCAGGCTGCGCGGCGTCACGGGCGTGGTCCCCAAGCCCATGGTCCCCGTCGGCGGCCGGCCGCTCCTCTGGCACATCATGAAGTACTACGCCCACTTCGGGCATCGCGACTTCCTGCTCTGCGTCGGCCACCAGGCGGACGTGATCAGGCGCTATTTCGGCCGGGACGAGTTTCGCGCGGAGGGCTGGCGCGTCACCTTCGTGGACACGCCGGTCGACGCGAGCATCGGCGAGCGGTTCTTCGCCGTCCGCGAGCACGTCGGCGACGGCGTGTTCCTGGCGAACTACGGGGACACGGTCACCGACGTGGCGCTTCCCACGCTGATCGACGCGCACCGGGCGAGCGGCAAGGTGGCGAGCCTGCTGTCCGTCCGGCCGAACTACACGTTCAACGTCGTCACGACCGACGGGTCCGACCTCGTCGCCGGATTCCAGGACATCGCCGAGAGCGGCATCCGCATCAACGGCGGCTACTTCGTCTTCGAGCCTCGCGTCTTCGACTACCTCGAGGCGGGCGAGGACCTGCCGGAGATGTTCCACCGGCTCATCGCCGCGGGCGAGCTCGTGTCGTACGCTTACGACGGGTTCTGGGCGCCGATGGACACGCTGAAGGACAAGGAGCGGCTCGAGGAGCTGGTGTCGAACGGCGGCAGCGTCTGGCAGGTGTGGGAGCCCGCTGCCGCAGCATCGGCCGGCTGACGGCGCCGTGCTGACGCTCGAGCTCGGCGGCGAGGGCCCGCTGCGCGTGCTCGCGCTCGGCTCGCACGCCGACGACATCGAGATCGGCTGCGGCGGGACGCTCCTCCGGCTCGCCGGCCTGCGCGAGCTCCACGTCCACTGGGTCGTCCTGAGCGCGAGCGAGGAGCGGGAGGCGGAGGCGCGCGCGAGCGCCGAGGCGTTCCTGGCCCGCGCCGCCGGCTCGCGCGTCGACGTGGAGGGCTTTCGCGACGCGTTCTTCCGCTACGGCGGCGAGGTGAAGGAGTACTTCGAGGCGCTCAAGAGGGAGGTCACTCCGGACCTGATCCTCACCCACCACGGCGCCGACCTCCACCAGGACCACCGCCTCGTCGCCGAGCTCAC
>DASTWB010000006.1:0-4141 GCA_035758725.1 Gaiellaceae bacterium | reverse complement strand
CCAGTCAAACTGCCCACCAGGCATTGTTCCCCCCCCGGTGCCCTTTCGGTCGGGGGTGGGTTAGACTTCCAGATTGGTCAGGGTGGTATTTCAAGGTTGGCTCCACCGAGTCCAGAGACCCGGCTTCGCACGGCAAAGCGCGAGAGCTTCGAGAAGTTCGTCGAGGTTCTCGAGCTCATGAAGCAGCGTCGTCATCTCGACCTCGACGGTCTCATGGAGATCGCGCGAATCGTCGAGACGATGAACCGGCAGAAACCATCCTCGTTCGCAGAATCCTCAGAGGCCACACGCCGGCCGCCTCACTTCAGAGGCGAAGATATGGTCCGGGCCTCACGGCGACGTGAGGAGGCGAGCTAACGCTCGTCCGCCTGTCCATCTGGGACAGGTCATCAAGTAACAGGTCCGAGCGAAATTCCTTGTCGGGTAAGTTCCGACCTGCACGAATGGCGTAACGACTTGGGCGCTGTCTCAACGAGGGATCCGGTGAAATTGCAGTCTCGGTGAAGATGCCGAGTACCCGTGGTTGGACGGAAAGACCCCGTGCACCTTTACTACAGCTTGACGTTGGAGTCTGGGATGCGTTGTCCAGGATAGGTGGGAGGCTGTGAAGCGGCGACGCCAGTCGTCGTGGAGTCACCCTTGGGATACCACCCCTCGTGTTCTGGGCTTCTAACCCGGCACCGTGATCCGGGCCGGGAACAGCGTCAGGTGGGTAGTTTGACTGGGGCGGTCGCCTCCTAAAATGTAACGGAGGCGCGCAAAGGTTCCCTCAGCACGGTTGGAAATCGTGCGTAGAGTGCAAAGGCATAAGGGAGCTTGACTGCGAGACTGACAAGTCGAGCAGGTGCGAAAGCAGGCCTTAGTGATCCGACGGTTGAGAGTGGAATTGCCGTCGCTCAACGGATAAAAGGTACTCCGGGGATAACAGGCTTATACTTCCCAAGAGTCCACATCGACGGAAGTGTTTGGCACCTCGATGTCGGCTCGTCGCATCCTGGGGCTGGAGTAGGTCCCAAGGGTTGGGCTGTTCGCCCATTAAAGCGGTACGCGAGCTGGGTTCAGAACGTCGTGAGACAGTTCGGTCCCTATCCACCATGGGCGCTGGAAGCTTGAGAGGAGTCGCTCCTAGTACGAGAGGACCGGAGCGAACAGACCTCTGGTGTATCAGTCGTCGTGCCAACGGCGCCGCTGATTAGCTACGTCTGGACGGGATAACCGCTGAAAGCATCTAAGCGGGAAGCCCACCTCGAGATGAGGCTTCCCATCCCCTCGAGGGAGTAAGGGCCGTGGGAGACCACCACGCTATAGGCGGGACGTGCAAGCGCGGCAACGCGTTCAGCGGACCCGTACTAATCGCCCGAGGTCTTGATTTTGAACACTTGCCGAAGTCCGCTATGGAGTTTTGAGGGTGCGCGCCGGCGCTGGAGCGATAGCGCCCACCTGACAAGTTTCGGCGGTCATAGCGACGGGGGTACACCTCTTCCCATTCCGAACAGAGAAGTTAAGTCCGTCAGCGCCGATGGTACTCGGAGGGCAACCTCCCGGGAGAGTAGGTCGCCGCCGAATTGATTTTTCGAAAAGGGTCGCCTCAGGCGGCCCTTTTTTCATGGTCCGGATCGAGGGCGCGAAGGCGGGCGATCCGTTCGGTGGTCGGGGGGTGCGTCGAGAAGAGCGCGGCAAGACCCCGGTCCTCGAACGGATTGACGACGTAGAGCGGCTCGAGCGCAGGATTGCCGGCGAACGCGACCAGCTCGTTGGCCTGCTCGAGCCGGAGCAAGGCGTCGGCGAGGCCGTGCGGCGAGTCGCAGAGCGCCGCCGCCTCGAGATCCGCGGTGACTTCGCGCCTGGGGGAGAGCAGGGCGTGCTCGATCGCCGAGGCGATCGGGCCCAGCACGAAGAGCAGGCCGCGTTGGAACCACCCTCCCGCGCGGCTGATCTCGAGGAGCGTCGACCCCACGACCGCCGCGACCGTCTGGGTCAGGAGATCACGGCGCGCCGAGTGGGCGATCTCGTGGGCGATCAACCCCTCGATCTCGGCCGGCTGTGCCGCGGCGAGCAGGCCTGTCGTGAAGATCAGCGAGTGCCCCTTTCCCCCTCGCCCGGCCGACAGCACCCGGGGATGGCCGTCGCGGATCAAGTAGAGGCGCGGGCGCGGCGTGCGCGCACGCGCGGCGATCCGCTCGGCGGAGGTGAAGAGCAACGGAGCCTCCGTCTCGAGGAGCTCCCGCGCCCGCACGATCCCGAGGACCGCACGGTCGGCGTACCAGTACAGCGCGATGCCGCCCAGAAGGCCGGCGAACGCGGCGATCGAGAACAGGCGGTACCCGCCGATCAGCCACCCGATTCCGCCGAGCAGCGCCGCGGCGCCGGCGAGCAGTGCCCAGGTCTTGAGGAGGTTGACCGCGGCGGCGAGCCGGCGGCTCACGGATCAGGAGGTCTCGTCGCGGTCGTCGTCGGTGAGCCCGCGCGGGGGCCAGTCCGGCTCGGGCGCGTCGCAGCGGCTCGTGCAATGGAGCGACGCGATGTTCTGGAGCGGGATGAGGATGTGACCGTTGAGCTCGATGTGCGGGACGTCGTCGACCGCGCAATACGCCGTCAGCACGCCGTCCTGGTAGTCGCCGCCGAAGAGGGCGATCTCGACCTGCTCGCCCTTGTACTTGCTCGTGTAGTCCTCCACGCGGCGTCCAGTCTAGATCGGGAGGGTCAGCCGGCCGGCGTCGGCGGTCGAGCCGCCGCCGCCCGCCTCCGCCGCCGGTCCTCGAGCAGGAACTCGTCGAGATCCTCCGTGCGGCAGAGCTCGGTCAGACGACCCTCCTCCACGCACACGGCGGAGAGGGTGGCGTTCGGCTCGACGCGGTGGATGCGGCGGTACGTGTGGATGTCGACGCCGAGGGCGGCCGCGTGAATCGCACGAATGGATCCGCCGTGCGCGACGACGAGGACGCGGTCTCGGGGATGTTGGTCGGCGATCGCTCGGACGGCGCCGACGACGCGGTCCGTCAGCTGGTCGTAGGACTCACCGTCGTCCCATCCCTCGCCCCCGGCGATCCAACGGCCGTAGGCCTCCGGAAATCGCTCCTCGGCCTCGGCGCGCGTGAGCCCCGACCAGCCGCCGACGTCGACCTCCCGAAGGGCGGGCAGCTCACGGACCGGCAATCGGCGCGGAGCGGCGACGATCGCCGCCGTCTCGCGGGCACGCGCGAGGTCGCTCGAGTACACCCCGTCGAGCTCGATGCCGGCCAGGCGCTCGGAGAGCGCGCGGGCCTGCGCCCGGCCGCGGTCGGTGAGCGGCCGATCCGCGTGGCCCTGCCAGCGGCCGGCGAGGTTCCAGTCGCTCTCGCCGTGGCGTGCCAGGAGGATCGTGGTCACGGCGGTACGCTACTCGGCCATGGACCTGGGCCTTCGCGACCGCGTCTGTGTCGTGACCGGGTCCACCGGAGGCATCGGTCTGGAGACCGCGCGGCTGCTCGCCGCCGAGGGCGCTGCGGTCGTGGTCACCGGGCGTGATCCGGAGAAGGTGGATGCGGCGAAAGCGCAGGCCGGCGCGACCCTGGGAGTCGTCTGCGACCTGGCGGAGCCCGAGGCGCCGGAGGCGCTGATCCGGGAGGCACGCGCGGCGCTGGGGCCGATCGACTGTCTCGTCAACAACGTCGGCGTTGCGTACCAGGCGGACTTCGAGGAGGTCTCGGATTCGCAATGGGACTCGATGTGGCAGCTGAACGTCATGAGCTTCGTCCGCGCGATCCGGGCGGTGCTGCCCGAGATGCGGGAGCGCGGGCGCGGCTCGATCGTGAACGTCTCGTCGACATCGGGGAAGCGGCCCTCGACGTCGATGCCGAACTACAGCGTCACCAAGGCGGCGGTGCTCTCCCTCTCGAGGCTGGTGGCCGACCTCTACGCCGGCAATGGGATCCGGTGCAACGCCGTCGCACCGGGTCCGACCGCCACCGAGGCGTGGCTCGGCGGCGGGGGCCTCGCGGATCAGCAGGCAGAGCGGACGGGAAAGTCCCGGGAAGACGTGCTCGCCGCCGTCGGCGCGGGACGGCCGCTGGGCCGGCTCGCCGAGCCCGGCGAGATCGCTAGCGTGATCGCGTTCCTCTGCTCGGACCAGGCGTCGTACGTCACCGGCGCGGCGTGGAGC
>DASTWB010000232.1:0-9502 GCA_035758725.1 Gaiellaceae bacterium | reverse complement strand
GGAGGAGCTCGAGGCTCTGCGCGAGGCCCGGCTTCCGGCGCTGGACGCCGTCCGGGCCGCCGAGTCGCCGGTCGAGGCGGTCCGCGAGCTCGCGGCGTCCATGGTCCGCAACGCCTACGGCCTCGAGAGCCCGCCGGTGGGGGAGACCTCCCGTGACGACCTCCGTGCTTACGAAGGCTGTCGCCGAGTTCTCCACGACCTCGAGGGCTGGGAGCGGATCGCCGAGCCCGTCTCCCGGGAGGACGTTCTCGCCGCACTGGAGCGCGCATCGGTGCGGACACCCGCAGCGACCGAGGCCGGTCGCGTTCCGGTCCTCGATCTCGCGCGGGCCCGAACGCGGCGCTTCGAGCACGTCTTCGTCCTCGGCCTGGAGGAAGGAACCCTGCCTCGGCGCTCTCCGGCGACGCCGTTTCTCGGCGATGACGAGCGGCGCCGCCTCGGCGGCCGGCTCCGGCGCAACGACCAGGTGGCGCGGGACCGCTATCTCTTCTACACCGCGTGCACGAGGCCGACGGACCGCCTCTACCTCGTCCGCGAGGCCGCCTCGGACGACGGGAGCCCGCGGGAGGCGAGCCCGTTCTGGGAGGAGGTCGCGGGCCTCTTCCGGCCCGAGGACGTCGCCCGTGCGACGACCCGGCGCTCGCTGTCGGCGCTGACGTGGGGCCTCGAGGCGGCTCCGACCGAGCGCGAGCGGCTCCGCGCCGTCGCGGGCCTCTGGGCCGACGAGACGCGCCGCGACGACGCCGGCGGCCTGGCGAGCGCGAACGGCTGGGAGCGGCGGCTCGATCGGGCTCGGCATGCCTTCACCCGCCGGACGCGCCTGACGCACCCGCTCGTTCTCGGCGAGCTCGGCGTCCGCTCGGTCTTCAACGTGACCGAGCTGGAGCGCTTCGCCGACTGCTCCTCGGCCTGGTTCTTCGACCGCGTGATCGACCCGAAGACGATCGACCAGGAGGTGGACGCGAAGCTGCGCGGCTCGGTCGCGCACTCGGCGCTCTTCCGGTTCTTCAAGGGCCTGCCGAAGGAGCTCGGCGTCGACCGGGTCGTGCCGGAGAAGGTGGAGGACGCGGTTCGGTTCATGCGCGCCTGCCTCGAGCAGGCACTGGCCGGCGTCCGCGTCGAGATGACCGCGCTCCAGCGGCGTGAGCTCGAACAGACGCTCGCGCGCGACCTGGAGCGGCTCGTGCGCGCGGAGGCCGAGACCGAGCTGCCGCTCGAGCCGCGCCAGTTCGAGGTCTCGTTCGGCTCGGAGCGCTCGGTCCCGGAGCTCCAGCGCGGGCTCGAGCTCGGCGACGGCGTCGTCCTCTCCGGGAAGATCGACCGGATCGACGTCGACCCGTTCAGCGCGCGCGGCATCGTCGTGGACTACAAGTCGGGCAAGAGCGCGCCGTCGGCACGCGACATCGACAAGGAGCTGCGGCTCCAGATTCCGCTCTACATGCTCGTGCTGCGCGACCTGGTCGGGATCGAGCCGATCGGTGGCGTCTACCGGCCGCTGTCGGGCGACCGCGGGCCGCGCGGCCTCCTGCGCGCAGAGGCGAAGGAGGACGCCCTTCCGGGGTTCGCGAAGGCCGACTACCTGGACGAGGATGCGTTCTGGGCGCAGGTCGAGGGCGCCCTCGAGACCGCGCGGCGCTTCGCCGGCCGGATCCGCGCCGGCGACGTCCTCCACGACCCGAAGGGCGGCGAGTGCCCGACCTGGTGCGACCTCTGGACGATGTGCCGGGTGAGGCGCGCATGAGCTGGGAGCCGAACGACGAGCAGCGCGCGGCGATCGACGCGCGCGGCCGGGTCTTCGTCTCCGCCGGCGCGGGGACGGGCAAGACGGCGGTGCTCGTCGAGCGCTTCGTCGAGGCGGTCTGCGACCGCGGGCTCGACGTCGAGTCGATCCTGGTGATCACGTACACCAAGCGCGCGGCGGGGGAGCTTCGAGCCCGCATTCGAGCCGAGCTTCGGCGCCGCGGCAGGGCGGATCTCGCCCGGAGCCTGGACGGCGCCTACATCTCGACGATCCACGGGTTCTGCAACCGGCTGCTGAAGAGCTATCCGTTCGAGGCAGGGCTCGACCCGCGCTTCCGCGAGCTGGACGACGCGCAGGCATCCGTCCTCTCGAGCGAGGCGTTCGACGAGGCACTCGACGCGTTCTGCACGCCGGACGACGAGGAGCGGGCGCGGCTGCTGACGACCTACGGCGCCGGCGGCCTCCGCCGGATGATCACGGGCATCTACGCGACGCTTCGCTCGGCCGGGCGCGAGCTCGTGCTCGAGCTCGGCGAGCGGCCGCCGACGAAGGAGCGGCTGGAGGCGCTCCGGGAGGCCGCCCGCTGCGTGGTGGACGACGCGTCGGCGACCGACCTGCAACGCGGGAGCGCGGCGGCGCTCCTCGACGCGATCTCGGGCGATCCGCGGCCGGACGACCTGCTCGACCTCTCGGCACACCGGGCCCGCGGCGAGCGGGCAGCGACGTACGAGGAAGCTCGCCTGGCCGTCGAGCAGGGAGCGCTCGACGAGCTCGCGATGCGCGACCGGGACCTCCTCCAGCAGCTCCTCGACGGCTTCGCGACGGCCTACGCGGCGGCGAAGCGCCGCGAGTCGGCCCTCGACTTCGAGGATCTCCAGCTCGTCGCCCGGGCGCTGCTCCGCGACCGCCGGGAGATCCGCGAGCGGGAGGCGCTGCGGTTCAAGGCGATCATGGTCGATGAGTTCCAGGACACGAACCGCCTCCAGTGCGAGCTCGTCGATCTCCTCTCCGACGCGCCTGGCGAGCGCGACGTGTTCGTCGTCGGCGACGAGTTCCAGTCGATCTACGGGTTCCGGCACGCCGACGTGGCCGTCTTCCGCGAGCGGCGAGAGCAGGCGGGGGGCGGCCTGCCGCTCGTCCAGAACTACCGGTCTCGCCCGGAGGTGCTCGAGGCGGTCAACTACCTCTTCCGCGGCGACTTCGGCGAGGGCTTCCAGCCGCTCCACGCCTCGGGGGACTTCCCCGACCCCGTCTTCGGCCATCCGGTGGAGCTGCTCGTGACCGACAAGTCGACGTACTCGGGCACCGGCGTCCACTGGCGGCGGGCGGAGGCCCGCCACGTCGCGGGCCGGGTACGCGACCTGATCGAGAGCGGCGCGGCGTCGGCGGGCGAGATCGTCCTGCTCTTCGCAGCCGGCACGGATGCCGAGTGGTACGAGCAGGAACTCCGCGCGCTCGCAATCCCGACCTATCGCGCCACCGGCCGTGGCTACTTCGGCCAGCAGCAGGTCGTCGACCTCCTCAACTACCTGCGGCTGCTCCAGAACCGGTACGACGACCAGGCGCTCGTGTCGGTGCTGGCGTCGCCGTTCGTCGGCGTCTCCAACGACACGCTGTTCCTGCTCCGTCGAGCCGCCGGCCGCCGCCCGATCTTCACCGGGCTCGAGCGCTCGCTGCCCGAGCACGTCGGCGCCGACGACGAGCGCCTGCTGCGGGCGTTCAAGCAGCGGTACGACCGGCTCGCCGCCGCGTCGTCCCGGCTGCCCCTCGAACGTCTCTGCGAGCAGATCCTCGTCGAGCACGACTACGACCTCGCCGTCCTCGCGCACTGGGACGGCCGGCGCCGGTACGCGAACCTGCGCAAGCTCGCCCGCCTCGCGCGCGCCTACGAGGAGCTACGCGGCCGTGACGTCGAGGGCTTTCTCCGTTTCATGCGCGACCAGGAGGCGGTCGGGGCGAAGGAGCTCGAGGCGGTCGCCGAGGAGGAGGGCGCCGACGCCGTCCGCCTGCTGACGATCCACGCCGCCAAGGGCCTCGAGTTCAAGGTCGTGATCGTCGCGGACGCCGGGCGGGACCGCCCGCCGCCGGGGCCGGACGAGCTGCTCGCGCTCTCGGACGGCCGCTTCGGCTTCCGCGTCGCCGACCCGCTGACGAGCAAGCGTCGCGGCGTCTTCGACTACGAGGAGGTGCGGCGGGCCCGCGAGGCGGAGGACCGCGCCGAGCGCCTGCGCCTCTACTACGTCGCGATGACACGGGCGATCGACCGTCTCATCGTCTCGGGGGCGGTCGATCCGTCCAGCACGGCCGACGCGTCGACGCCGCTCGGATGGGCGCTTGCACGCCTGGACGCGGATCAGGAGCTCGAGGCGGCCGCCGAGGGACCGGTCGAGCTGGAGCGCGACACCGCGCGGCTCCTCCTCCGGCTGGACCGCTTCCGGCCCGAGGAAGAGCCCGCCGACGAGGTGCCGCTCGTCTCGGAAGACGGCCAGCTCGAGCTCTTCGCCGCCAACGGGGCAGGCGCGCTTCCGCCTCCGGCGCCGCAGCTACCGCCGCTCGCCGAGATCCCGGCGCCGCCGCTCCACGCCGTGCGCTCGCTGTCCTACACCTCGCTCTCGCTGTTCGACCGCTGCTCGTACCGCTATTACGCGGAGCGCGTGGTCGGGATGCGGCCGAGCGACGACAGTGGGCGGGTTCCGGGCTCCACCGGGCTGGCCGCCACGGAGATCGGCGACGCCGTCCACCGCCTCCTCGAGGTCGTGGACCTCGCCGCACCGTCGCCGCCGGACATCGAGGTCGTCCGGTCGTGGTACCCGGGGGCGACGGACGAGGAGCTCGACCGCATCGCCGGCCTGGTCTCCGCCTACTGCGGTTCCGAGCTCGCCCGGCGCATCGCGGGGCTGGAGGGCTCGCAGGTCGAGCGGCCGTTCGCGTTCGAGCACGACGGCGTGCTCGTCCACGGGCGCCTCGACGTCCTCCATCGGGAGGGGCGGCGCGCGCTCGTGCTCGACTACAAGACGAACCTGCTCGAGGACCTCAGCCCGGACGAGGTCGTCGAGGAGAGCTACACGCTGCAGCGCCTCGTCTACGCGATCGCATGCTTCCGGGCCGGTGCGGAGGAGGTCGAGGTCGTCTACCACTTCCTCGAGCGACCGGACACCGTGGTGTCGAGGACCTTCCAGGCGGACGAGCTGTCCGAGCTCGAGACCGAGCTCTCGGAGGCGATCGCGCGGATCGACGCCGGCGAGTTCCGGCCGACGCCCGGGGAAGTCTGCAACGGCTGCCCGGCGCTCGACCTCGTCTGTGCCGGCCCGCGGCTCCCGAACGCGCGGCCGCAGGTTCCTGCGGCGGCCCTGAGTGGCGCGTAGCTACGTCCGCGAGGCGCGGCGCCGGGTCGGCCCGAAGCGCGCCAGGATCGGCCCGATCATCGAGCGGCTCCTCGCCGAGCACGCCGACGCCGCGATCGCGCTCAGGTTCCGGAGCGACCTCGAGCTCCTCGTCTCGGTCATGCTCTCCGCCCAGACGACGGACGTGAACGTGAACCGCGTCACGGAGCACCTGTTCGCCAAGTACCGGCGGCCCGAGGACTATCTCGCGGTGCCGCAGGAGGAGCTCGAGCGCGACATCTTCGCGACCGGCTTCTACCGGCAGAAGGCGAAGGCCCTTCGCGGGACGATGCGCATGCTGGTCGAGGAGTACGACGGCCACGTTCCACGACGGATGGAGGACCTGCTCCGGCTCCCGGGCGTCGCGCGGAAGACGGCGAACGTGGTCGCGGCCGAGCTCGGCGATCCGCAGGGGATCGTCGTCGACACGCACGTCCGCCGCCTCTCCCAGCGCCTCGGCCTGACGAGGGAGGAGGACCCGGTGAAGATCGAGCGCGACCTCCAGCGGCTCGTCCCGCGGGAGCACTGGGGGATCTTCCCGCACCTGCTGATCTGGCACGGACGCCGGGTGTGCGACGCGCGGAGCCCTCGCTGCGAGGTCTGCGCCGTGAACGACCTGTGCCCCGCGGCGCGTGTTATCTGAGAGACCATGACCGACACGCTCGAACCGATCCTCGGCCTCGCGATCATCGTGCTCTTCGCGACCTGGCTCCTCCGCCGCGTCGCGTGGATCCGGCTTCGGACGGCGGACTCGAAGACCGCCGTCGAGGAGGCCCGCTCGATGGGAGCCGGCCTGGGCTGGGACGAGCTGAGCCTCGAGCGCCTCGACCGAAAGGGCTCGTTCCGGCGCCACGTCGAGCGACTGAGCAGGCCCGACGTCCCCTTCGAGGAGCTGGCGCAGATGGCCCAGTCCGGCACGCCCGGGATCGCGGCGCTGGGGCTCTCCGCGATCGCGCGTCGCGACGACGTGCCCGAGAAGTGGACGAGCGACGCGATCCGGTCGATCACCACGGCGCCGTTCATGGTCGAGCCGTTCATCTACCGCGCCCTCCTGGAGACGGCGACCCAGCCGGTGATCGGCCCGGCTCTCGGCAAGCTCGGGGACGAGACCGACTGGGACGAGCTCGCCCGCTTCATCCAGCAGCGCCGGGCCCGGGGAGAGCACGTCGGAGTCGAGACGTTCCGCGGGAACGTCCCGGCGGGCCTCGCGGACGACGTCCGGCTCTTCATCGACCGGTTCGAGACGTACCTCGGCGACGACTTCCGCGGCTATTTCGACGAGTGGCGGCGGACCGCCGTCGACCTCGAGTTCCTCCGCCAGGTGGGCCGGATCCTGCAGCCGCCCTACGACGACCCGCCGGCGTTTCTCGCCGGGCGGCGCGACGAGCTCGTCGAGGTGATCGTCGACGCGCTCGCGGAGCAGCCGCGGCGTTCGGTGCTCCTGGTCGGCGAGCACGGTGTCGGAAAGACGGCCCTGCTTCGCGCTGCGCTGGAGCGGCTGCCGTCCAACCTCGTGCCCTTCGAGGCGACGGCGACCGAGATCTCGGCCGGCGCGATGTACGTGGGCGAGCTCGAGGGCCGGATCCAGGAGCTCGCGGGCCGGCTCCGGGGCCATCCGGTCGTCTGGCTGTTCCCCGGCTTCAGCCAGGCGCTCTACGCGGGGCAGCATTCACGCAGCCCGATGGGGATGCTCGACGCGATGCTTCCGCACATCGAGCGCCGCGAGTTGACCGTCGTGGGCGAGATCGACCCGCCGGCGTTCGAACGGCTGCTCACCGAGCGGCCGCGCGTCGCCGGCGCGTTCGAGATCGTGCGCGTCCGGCCGCTGGACGAGGGGACGACCGTCGCCGTCGCGGAGCACATGCTCGGCGGCCGTGCCTCCCGCGAGACGCTCCTCGAGAGCTACGAGCTCGCCCAGCAGTTCCTCCCGGGCGTCGCGCCGCCGGGGAACCTGCTGCGGCTCGTGAAGGCGACGGCGGCGGACGTGGAGGAGGAGGGCAGGAAGGACTTCGAGACCTCCGACGTGCTCGCGACGCTCGCCGCGTCGTCCGGCCTGCCGCTCGCGATGCTCGACCCGAACGCGCCGCTCGAGCTCGAGCAGGTGCGTGGCTTCTTCGAGGCCCGCGTGTTGGCCCAGCCCGAGGCCGTGGAGACCGTCGTCGAGCGGATCGCGATGATCAAGGCCGGGCTCAACGACGCCACCCGGCCGCTGGGCGTCTTCCTCTTCATCGGCCCGACGGGAACGGGGAAGACCGAGATCGCGAAGGCGCTGGCCGAGTACCTGTTCGGCTCCGAGCGGCGGCTGGTCCGCCTCGACATGAGCGAGTACCAGACGCCCGACTCGCTCGACCGGCTGCTGGCCGACCCGAGCGTGGAGGGGCGGGGCACCGCGCTGCTCGCGTCCGTCCGGAAAGACCCGTTCGCCGTCGTGCTCCTCGACGAGTTCGAGAAGGCCGCCGCGCCGATCTGGGACCTCTTCCTCCAGGTCTTCGACGACGGCCGTCTCACCGACCAGCAGGGCCGGACCGCCGACTTCCGGCGCTGCATCATCATCCTCACCTCGAACGTCGGCTCCGCCCTGGCGCACCGGCCGGGCGTGGGCTTCAAGGCCGAGCACGGACGCTTCAGGACGGAGCTGATCGAGGACGAGCTCAAGCGGACGTTCCGGCCCGAGTTCCTGAACCGGATCGACCGGGCCGTGATCTTCCGGCCGTTCGCCCGGGAGCAGATGCGGGCGCTCCTCGACAAGGAGCTGGCGGACGCGCTCGAGCGCCGAGGCCTGAGGACGAGGCCGTGGGCCGTCGAGCTGGACGAGTCGGCGGTCGAGTTCCTCATCGAGCAGGGGTTCAGCCCCGACCTGGGCGCGCGCCCGCTGAAGCGGGCCCTCGACCGCCACCTTCTCGCGCCGATCGCGCGTCAGATCGTCGAGCACGCGGTCCCCGAGGGCGACCAGTTCCTCTTCGTGACCGCCGGTGACGAGAGGCTCGACGTCCGCTTCATCGACCCGGACGCGCAGGCGGACCGCGAGCCCGACGCCGACGCGAGGGTTGCGGAGGCGAGAGACGTCCGGGCGCTCGCGCTCGGCGCCGGCCAGGACGAGGAGGCGGTGAGGTTCCTGCACGAGGAGCTGGCCCGGATTCGCAGCGCGGTCCAGGGGGAGCTCCAGGCGCGCAAGGACGCGGCGCTCGCGGCGATGCAGCGACCCGAGTTCTGGGAGGACGACGGCCGCCACGAGGTGCTGGCGGAGGCGGAGTACCTCGACCGGCTCCAGGCGGCGTTCGCGACCGCGAGCAAGCTCGGTGACCGGCTGGCGCAGCACGGAGGCGGCCGCAACGGCGCCGGCCAGCTCGCGCAGCTCCTGGCGCTCAGGCTCCACGTGCTGCAGGCGGCAATCGACGGCCTGGCCGACGACTATCCCGCCGACGTCTTCCTGGCGGTGGCGCGCGCGGGCGGCGACGACACCGCGGAGGGACGGCGCTGGGAGGACGACGTCGCGACGATGTACGAGGCCTGGGCGCGGAGGCGCGGGATGCGCCTGGAACGGCTGGAGCGGACCGGGCACGTCTACGCCGTGAGCGGCCTCGGCGCCGGCACGATCCTCCAGCCGGAGGCGGGGATCCACGTCCTCGAGGTGGCGGACGAGGAGCGGGAGGGCGAGCGGTTCGAACGGCACCACGCCCTCGTCCTGGTCGCACCGTGGCGACACCGGCCGGACGTCGGTGCCGAGGGGCTCCTGCGGCAGGCACGGGCCGCGCTCCAGACCCCCGCGGAGCCGGAGATCGTCCGCCGGTACCGGGCGAAGCCGACGCCCCTCGTGCGAGACGCGGTCCGCGGCTACCGGACGGGCCGGCTCGACCGCGTGCTCGCCGGCGATTTCGATCTGTTCTGAGTGGCTACGGCTGGTACTGCTGGTCGAGCGAGCGGACCGTGTCGACGTCCACGCGGATCCAGAAGCCGGTCGAGAGCGGCTCGAAGAGCGGGTGGTCGAGCGGGTTCTTTCCGGCGACGAGGTCTGCGAGCTGGGAGACCTCGATCGGCGTGCCGTTCGGGCCGTCGGCGAGCACCGTCACCTCCGCCGTGGCCGGCACCAGGTACGTGAGCTGCCGGTGGCCCTCGTCGACCCGGTAGTTGTCGTTCGGCACCGGCTCGCCGGGCTCGACCGCGCCGTCCTCGGCGGCGGCCACCTTGGCCGTCTCGCCGCTCAGGAACCAGGCGGGGTCGAAGCGCATCCTGTAGCCGTCGTCCTCGCGTTCGAGCGACTTCACGTAGCCGAACTCGACGAGCTCACTCGGCGGTCCGGCGGCCGTCTTGGCTCCGACGGTCTCCGTGACCGTCTTCGTGCCGCCGCATCCGCCGACGACCAGGACTGTCGCGACGG
>DASTWB010000127.1:0-4037 GCA_035758725.1 Gaiellaceae bacterium | reverse complement strand
CGGCCGGCGGGGAGCTCGACGCGGGCCTGATCTACAGCCCCGGGCCGACGGGCGAGACCGACGCCCTCGTCGAGCAGGCGCGGAAGCTCCCCGAGCTCGGCGCGGCGCGGATCCTGCTCCACGATCCGTCCGGATCGCTCGAGCCGCACCGCGCGCGCGAGCTCATCTCGGCGATCGGCGACGCGAGCGGCCTTCCGCTCGGGATCTACTGCCAGGGCTCGGCGGGGAACGCACTGGCCGCTGCGCTCGAGGCGGCTCGGGCCGGCGCCGACCGGATCGCCTGCGCGGTCTACGCGGTCGCGCTCGTGCTGCACCGCGTCGCAGGGGAGGGGCTCGGCGACGCCCTCGACGGCCTCGGGCTCGAGCCCGGTGTCGACACCGCACGGCTCTGGGAGGCCTCCGACCTGATCGACCAGCACATCGGGGACGAGCCGGTCACGCCGCTCGCCCCGCGGATCGCGGTGCGCGCGGCGCAGCACAACTTGCCCGCCGGCCTCGTGGCCGCGCTGGACGCGCACCTCCGGACGCAGGGAACCGGTGACCGGCTGGACGAGGTCCTGGAGGAGCTCGAACGCATCCGCGGGGAGGCCGGCTGGCCTCCTCTGGCGGCCCCGATCGGCCAGATCCTCGGCTCGCAGGCGCTGATCCACGTCCTCTCGGCGAGCCGCTACGACATCGTCGTCGACGAGCTCCGCGGGCTCTTCCAGGGCGACTTCGGAAAGCCGCCCGGCGATCTCGACCCGAGCGCCAGCCGCGCGATCGAGCTCAGCTCGGGCGGGAGAGACGAGGCCGTCGAGCCCTCGGTCGACCTGGACGACATCCGCGAGGACGCGCAAGGCCTGGCGACGAGCGAGGAGGAGCTGCTGCTGCTCGCGCTCTTCGGCGAGGAAGCCGAGCCGCTGCTCTCGACGATCCGCGGCCGCGCGAGCGGCGAGGAGCGGCTGATCGGCGGGAGCGTCGACCAGGGGCGGGCCGAGCGGATCCGCGAGATCGTCCGCATCGTCCAGGAGAGCGGCGTGGCGGAGATCGCGATCGAGGAGGGGGGGATGCGCGTGTCGGTCCGTCGTCGCGAGGAGCCGGAGGCGCCTCTCCCGGCTGCGGCGCCCGCGCCCTCCATCCCGACCGAGGAGGACCTCGCGCCGCCCGCGCTCGAGCCGCCGACGGACGGCGTCGTCCGTGTCGAGGCGCCGATGGTCGGAACCTTCTACCGGGCGGCGTCGCCCGGCGCGCCGCCGTTCGTCGAGGAGGGCGCCCCGGTCGCGGCCGGCCAGACGCTCTGCATCCTCGAGGCGATGAAGCTCATGAACGAGATCAAGGCGGAGCTCGACGGCGTCGTCCGCCGGATCCACGTCGAGAACGGCCAGCCGGTCGAGTTCGGGCAGGTCCTGTTCGAGATCGAGCCCGCGCTCGGGCGTCCGCTCGATGCCGTTTAGCAGGGTCCTCGTCGCGAACCGCGGGGAGGTGGCGGTGCGCGTCATCCGTGCGCTCCACGAGCTGGACATCGAGGCCGTGGCGGTCTACTCGAAGGCCGACGAGCACTCGATGCACGTCCGGATGGCGGACCGGGCGGTGTGCATCGGCCCGCCCGCCGCGTCCGAGAGCTACCTGCGGATTCCATCGGTCGTCGCCGCCGCGACGACCACCGGCTGCGAGGCCGTGCACCCCGGCTGGGGCTTCCTCGCGGAGAATCCGGCCTTCGCGGAGGCCTGCGCCGACAACGACCTCGTCTTCGTGGGGCCGACGGCGGAGGTCCTGGCGCGCATGGGCAACAAGGCGTCGGCGCGGGACGAGATGCAGGCGGCCGGCGTCCCGCTCGTCCCCGGGACCGGTCCGGTCGCGTTCGACGAGGTCGCGCGCGCCGCGGGCGAGCTCGGCTACCCCGTCCTCCTCAAGGCCGCGGCCGGCGGAGGCGGCAAAGGCATGCGCCTGGTCGCCTCTCCGGGCGAGGTCGAGGCGCTGTACGCGATGGCGGCCGCCGAGGCCGAAGCGGCATTCGGCGACGGCCGCCTCTACATCGAGAAGGCCATCGACCCCGCCCGGCACGTCGAGATCCAGGTGCTCGGCGACTCCCGGGGAGGGATCCTCACGCTCGGCGAGCGCGAGTGCTCGATCCAGCGGCGGCATCAGAAGCTGATCGAGGAGTCGCCCTCCCCGGCGCTCGACCAGGGCACGCGGGAGGAGATGGAGGCAACTGCGGAGCGCGCGGCCCGTGCGATCGGCTACACGAACGCCGGCACCTTCGAGTTCCTCGTCGGCACGGACGGGCGGTTCTACTTCATCGAGCTCAACGCGCGGCTTCAGGTCGAGCACCCGGTCACGGAGCTGGTCACCGGCATCGACCTCGTCCACCAGCAGCTTCGGGTCGCGGCGGGCGAGACGCTGCCGTCCACGGGCCGCGCGGAGCGCCGCGGGCATGCGATCGAGGTGCGCGTGAACGCCGAGGATCCCGCCCGCGACTTCATGCCGATGCCGGGGCGGCTCGAGCGCTTCCGCCCTCCGCTCGGGCCCGGTGTCCGCGTGGACACGTTCGTCGAGGACGGTGCGACGGTGGCGCCGCACTACGACTCGCTGCTTGCGAAGCTCATCGCCTGGGCGCCGGACCGGGAGCTGGCGCTCGCCCGCTGCGTCCGGGCGCTGAACGAGTTCGAGGTCATAGGTCTCCCGACGACGATCGGGCTGGCCGTCGAGGTGATCCGCAGCGAGGGCTTCGCGCGCGGCGACTACTCCACCGGCTACCTCGAGGAGAACCCGCCGCTTCAGGCAAGCGAAACTGTGTTGCTTGGATCGGAGACGCCGTGACCCAGAGCCGACGCGCATCGCGCCGCGCCGCGCTCTTCATGCTCTTCCAGTGGGACGTGACGGGCAAGGACCTCGGCTCGACGTACGAGGGCGAGGTCGACGACTTCGCGTGGGAGACGGCGAAGGCCGTGGCCGAGCGGGCCGAGCACCTCGACCACCGGATCGACGAGGCGACGGAGGGCTGGCCGGCCGGCCGGCTGGGCGCCCTCGAGCGGAACGTCCTCCGCCTCGCCATCTACGAGCTCGAGCAGGGCGAGGTGCCGCCGGAGGTCGCGATCGACGAGGGCGTCCGGTTCGCGAAACGGTACGCATCCGACGAGGCCGGCAGGCTCGTGAACGGCATCCTGGGACGGATCGCGCGGGAGGAGGCTCGTGAGCGATCCTGAGCAGCCCAACCCGGAGGAGAACCTGACCCGGGCGGAGGAGCTGCTGGAGCGGCTGGAGGAGGCGCGCGGCCGGCTCGAGGCCGCCACCGACCCCGACCAGGCGATCGAGATCCTCAGCGAGCTGGCCGAGATCGCCAAGGACGTCGAGGCGGAGATCTCCCGCGCCAAGCGCGCCACCGATGCAGAGCCCTGAGGACCTGCGCGCGGCGCTGGAGGGCTACCTCGGCGCGCTCGAGCTCTCCAACGACCTCGGCGGGCTCGAGGACGTCGTCCGCTACGCGCTCGAGGGCGGCGGCAAGCGCATCCGCCCCGTGCTCTGTCTCGCGACGACCGAGGCGGCGGGCGGAGACCCGAAGGACGCGCTCGCCGCTGCCGCCGCGCTCGAGCTCGTCCACTCGTTCTCGCTCGTCCACGACGACCTGCCGGCGCTCGACGACGACGACGAGCGCCGCGGCCGGCCGTCTGCGCATATCCGTTTCGGCGAGGCGCAGGCGATCCTGGGCGGGGATGCCCTCCTGAACGAGGCCTTCTCGCTCGCGCTCCGGTACCCGGATCCTGGCGTCGCCCGTGAGCTCGCGCTCGCGACGTCGGGGATGATTGGCGGCCAGTACCTGGACGTGAACGGCGGCACCGTCGACCGTGTGGAGCTCAACCGGCTCAAGACCGGCCGGCTCTTCGAGGCGGCTGTTACCTGCGGGCTGTGGGTGGCCGGTGTGCCCGCCGAGCAGCAGGCTCCGTGGCGCGCGTTCGCCGCCGACTACGGCCTCCTGTACCAGGTCGTGGACGACCTCCTGGACGCCGACGGCCTCGTGATCCAGCGCGGACGGCAGGCCACGCTGGAGCTCGCCGATG
>DASTWB010000162.1:0-3561 GCA_035758725.1 Gaiellaceae bacterium | reverse complement strand
CGGTGACGCGCCGCGCCTCGTCGCCTTTACGCGGGACGCCGAGTGGATCGGTACCCGCGTGATGCTGCCGTCGACCCTGGCCGTGATCGCCGCCGGTTTCCTGCTCATCTGGGACGGCCCCTGGGACCTCGGCATGACCTGGGTCTGGCTCGCGCTCGTCCTCTTCGCGATCAGCTTCGTGATCGGTCTCGCCTTCCTCACACCGGAGGCGAAGCGTGTCGGCGACGCGATCGAGAAGGAGGGGCCGGAGTCCCCGGCCGTGCGGTCCCGGATCTCCCGGATCTTCATGATCAGCCGGATCGACCTCGTGATTCTCTTCGCGATCGTCTTTCTGATGGTCACGAAGCCCGGGGTGTGACGCAGCCACCCGCAGCCCTGGCCCGCCAGGAGCGCGGGTGATCGACCCGCTCGGTCGCTGGCGCGAGTACGGCGAGAAGCCGGACTACGCCGGCCTCCTCACCTTCGGAGGCGCGCCCTACACCGAGGATCCGAGCGAGCTGGACGACGCCGAGGTCGCGATCGTCGGGGCGCCGACGGACGACCTGGTCTCCGACCGTCCGGGAACCCGGTTCGCGCCGCGCGCGATCCGCGCGGCGAGCTGCCCGCCCGGCCCGCACCTCCAGGCCGGAGTCGACGCGTTCGCCGAGCTTCGCATCGTGGACTTCGGCGACGCGCCGGTGATCCCGGCCGACCCGGAGCGCTCGCACACGGCGATCGAAAGGACGGTTCGCCAAGTGCTCGCCGCCGACGCCGTACCGATCGTCCTCGGCGGCGACCACTCGATCACCGAGCCCAACGTGAAGGCGTGCGCCGCCGTCCACGGGCCCATCGGGCTCGTCCATTTCGACACGCACACGGACACCGGGACCGAGGTGTTCGGCGTCGCGCGCTCGCACGGGACGCCGATGTACCGGCTCGTCGAGGCCGGCTGGATCGACCCGAAGCGTTACGTCCAGATCGGGCTGCGGGGCTACTGGCCCGGCGAGCCCGAGTTCGCGTGGCAGCGGGAGCGCGGCATCGCCAGCTACTTCATGCACGACGTGCGCGAGTCGGGCATCACCGCGGTGGTCGACGACACCCTGCGCATCGTCGGCGAGGGGCCGGTCTTCCTGACCGTGGACGTCGACGTCCTGGACCCGGCCTTCGCCCCGGGGACGGGCACGCCGGAACCGGGCGGGATGACGCCGGGCGAGCTCCTGCCGGCCGTCCGGCGGATCGCCGAGGCACTCGAGCTCGTCGGGATGGACGTCGTGGAGGTGATCCCGACCATGCCGGGCTCCGCCGACGTCACCGCGCTCGTCGCCGACCGCATCGTCCGCGAGGCGCTGACCGGCCTCGCGCTCAGGAAACGGGCGTAGCGCTCCGCCCGCGGAACGCCGGCTACTCCTCCAGCTCGACGAGGACGGCGCCGCCCGCGACCCGGTCGCCCTCGGCGACGTGGACTGCCTTGACGACGGCGTCGTACGGCGAGACGACGGGTGTCTCCATCTTCATCGCCTCGAGCACGAGGAGCGGCTGTCGGTGCGCCACCGTCTCGCCTTCCTTCGCGAGCACGCGGATCACGGTCCCGGGCATGGGCGCCGTGAGCGTGCTCTCGACTGCGCCGCCGGCGCCGGCAGCGTGCGCCGCCTCGTCGACGTCGGGCGGCGAGTGGGGCGCGGGCGACGGGAGGTTGAGCCGCCAGGAGCCGTCCCACGGCCCGTCCGGCAGGCGGAGCGGCGGCTCGGAGAGGGGTGGGTAGTCGGTGAGGAACGCCGTCGTCGTGCGTCCTGCCCGCACGGCGGGGTGCGAGACGAGCCAGCGCAGGAACGGAAGGTTCGTCGTCACGCCGGCGACCTCGGTCTCGGAGAGCGCATCCGCGAGCCGGGCGAGCGCCTCGTCCCGCGTCGGCCCGTGGGCGATCAGCTTCGCGATCATCGGGTCGTACCCGACGCCGACCTCGTCTCCCTCCTCGACGCCGGCGTCGACCCGTACGCCTCCCGGCAGCCGCAGCCGCTCGAGCCGCCCGGCCTGGGGGAGAAACGTCCTCGGATCCTCCGCGTACAGGCGGGCTTCCACCGCGTGCCCATCAAGTAACAAGTTGTTACTTGTGTCCAAAGGCTCGCCGCTTGCGATCCGAAGTTGCGCGACGACGAGGTCGACGCCCGTGACGAGCTCGGTCACGGGATGCTCGACCTGGATCCGGCCGTTGAGCTCCAGGAGGTAGTAGTCCCGGCCGGACAGCATGAATTCGGCCGTGCCCGCGCTCGCGTAGCCGATCGCCTCGGCGAATCGCACCGCCGCCGCGCTCATCTCCGCCCGCAGCGCGGGGTCGAGCGCGGTCGACGGCGACTCCTCGAGCACCTTCTGGTGGCGGCGCTGGATCGAGCACTCCCGCTCGCCGAGGGCGACCACGCGGGAGCCGTCGCCGAGCAGCTGGATCTCGACGTGGCGCGGCCGCTCGACGTAGCGCTCGCAGAAGACGCGGTCGTCGCCGAACGCGGCCTTGGCCTCGCGCCTCGCGGCCTCCAGCGCCTCGTCCAGCTCTTCCGGCGTCCGGACGACCCGCATGCCGCGCCCGCCGCCCCCGGCCGCAGCCTTGATCATGAGCGGGAAGCCGACCTCGTCGGGCTCGCCGGTGGGAACCACCGGGACGCCCGCCTCCGTCGCGATGCGCTTCGCCTCCAGCTTGTCGCCGCCGAGCCGGAGCGCCTCCGCGCCCGGGCCGACGAACCGGAGGCCGGCGGCGTCGACGGCCTCGGCGAAGTCCGGATTCTCGGCGAGGAAGCCGTACCCGGGATGGACCGCATCGGCGCCCGTCTCCCCGGCGGCGCGGATGTGCTCCTCGGAGTCGAGGTAGCTCCGGATCTCCACGGTCTCGTCGGCGCTCCGTGCGTGGAGCGAGCCGCGGTCGTCGGGCGCGACGACGGCGACGGTCCCGATCCCGAGCTCGCGCGCCGCCCGGAAGACGCGCAGCGCGATCTCGCCGCGGTTCGCTACGAGGAGCTTCTCGATCGCCATAGGAGCGCAAACGTAAGCAGGCAGGTCGCAGCGAGGAGCAGATAGGGGACCGCATCGGCTGTGACGTGCGCCAGCGCGCCGCCGCCGGCCGAGCCGCTCATCTGGCCGGGAGCCCAGGCGATGTTGATCAGGGCGAAGACGTAGGCGTATTCGAGCCCCCGGTGCTCGGCCTCGTCGGAGAGCAGTGCCATCGCCGGCGTCCAGAAGCTCCCGAAGGAGATGCCGCCCGCGATGATCAACGCGGCGAGCAGCCAGGCCACGCCCGGCCACGGCAGGAGGCCGGCCACGATCGCGCCCGCGAGCACCGAGCGCCTCATCGGCGTGAAGCGGCCGATCCGGTCGGAGATCCGGCCGACCCACGGGTTGACGATCGCCTCGAGTCCGGCGGTGACGAGCCAGAGCGTCCCGATCGCCACCGCGCCGAAGCCGAGCTCCTCGAGCCGGAGCGGCCCGAGCACGGAGAGCGTGCCGAAGAAGATTCCCGGCAGGACGACGAGCCAGACGCCGAGCGCCACGGCCCGGTGCCGCACCGCCGTGAAGAGGAGGTGCAGCGGCTGCGGC
>DASTWB010000211.1:0-9068 GCA_035758725.1 Gaiellaceae bacterium | reverse complement strand
CGTCGGAAAGATCACCGACTTCTGGGGCCGGGTGCGGCAAGGGCTCGCCATCCTCCGGCAGCCACGGCGCTATCTCCGCGAGGTCGCCGCCTGGCAGGCGCTCGACTGGGCCTTCCGGCTCACCGCGATCTTCTTCTTCCTCCGGGCGTTCGGGATGCCGTCCGACCTGCACAGCGTGTTCGTCGTCCAGGTCGCCCAGACGCTGTCGACGCTGCTGCCGCTGACGCCGGCCGGGATCGGGACCGAGCAGGCCCTCCTCGTCTACATGTTCGAGGGCACCGCCCCCGCCTCCGATGTCCTCAGCTTCAGCGTCGGGGTGAAGATCATCGTGATCGCCGTCAACCTCACGCTCGGAACCATCGCCACGCTCGCCACGCTCAGGAAGTTCCCATGGCACGTCGACGTCGAGGACGCGCCCGAGCGTGCGTGACCTGAGCAAGTAACAAGTTGTCACTTGCTCGTCGCGGCGGCTCGGAGCCGCTCCGCGAGGGCGGGAGCGGGGCGGACAGCGGCAAGTAACAAGTTGCTACTTGGTTTTCGGGCGGCTAGTGCTCTGCGCCGACCTCGTCCGGGCCGAGCACCTTCTTCCACCAGTCCGCTTCGCGGGAGTGGAGGGAGCTCTGGGCCTGGGCGACGTAGCTCGCGAGCTCGGCTTCCTTGGCGGCGAGCCGCTTCTCGAGGGCCTCGAGCTTCGCCTCGCGCTTCTCGAGCTTCTCGAGCCGGAGCTCGACGTCGGCCTCGCCGCTCGCCTCGCGCAGCTCGATCTCCGCCTCGCGCTCGTCGAGCTGCTTCAGCCGCTCGCGCAGGGACGACTCGCTCTCGTTCACCCGCTTCTCGCGCCGCTCGAGCCGCTTGTCGTGCGACTCGGCAGCGTCCTCGGAGTCGCGGATCGCGGCCTCCCGCTCGACGAGATCCCGCTCGCGCTCCTCGAGCCGCCTGCGCAGCTGCTCGACGTCGCGGCCCTCCTGCTGCTCGCCTTCGAGCCTGCCGACCTGCGCCTCGCGGCGGTTGAGCTCGGCTTCCCGCGCCGCGAGCTGGAGCTCGCGCGCCTCGACCTCGGCCGCCCTCGCCTCGGCTGCCTCCGCGATCGCCGACGCCTTGGCCGCGGCCTCCTGCGACAGGCTTCCGTGGCTGGCGAGCTGGACGCGGAGCTTCTCGGCCTCGACCCGGGCCCGCTCCTCGCGCTCCTCGAGCGCCGCCTCGCGGGCGGTGAACTGCTCTTCGGCGGCGAGCATGCGAGCCTCGCGCTTTGCAAACGTGCGGTCACGCTCGGACAGCTCCTTCTCGCGCCTGCGCAGCTGCTCCTCGCGCTCGGAGATTCCACGCGCACGACCCTCGTGGCGCTGCTTCGCATCCCGCTCGCGCGCCGTCAGCTCCTGCTCCGCCTTCGTGACCTTCTCCTCGCGCTTGGCCACCGCGGCCACGCGCTGCTGCAGCTCCGCGAGCGCCCTCTCGCTGTCCTTGATCGCATCCTCGCGCGCTGCGACCGCGGCCGCTCGCGTCTCCGCAGCCGACTGCTCGGCAGCGACCTCGGACTGCGCCTGAGAGAGCCGCTTTCGCTCGGCGTCGAGCTCGCGGCGTTCGGCGGCGAGCCGCCCTTCGCGCTCGCGCAGCTCGGTCTCCATGGTCGTGATCCGCGCGTCGCGGTCGTCGAGGAGCGTCGCCTGGCGGGACACGTCGGACTCCTCGGAGAGGCGCCGCTCGTACGCCTCGACCTGCTCGGCGAGCGCCGTCCGAAGCTCCTGTTCGCGCTTGGACGCCTGGCCCAGCTCGGACCGAAGGGCCTCCAGCTCGGTCTGGAGCTCCTGCAGCTCGCCCTCGTCGGCGGCGGCCGATGCGGCCTCGGCCGCCGCCGGCGGAGGCGAGGCGTAGAGGTCGAGTCGGACGAACGGCGCGTCAACCTTATGCCCGTTGACCTCCGCCGTGACGGGAGCCTCGCCTTCGCGGCGACGCTGAAGCTGCGCGCGCAGGCCGGTGCCGAAACCCTGCTCGGTCTCGACTTCCTCGTGGCCCGTGTCTTCGGGCTTCTCGTTCTTCCGCTTCGGCTTGGCTGCCACAGTCGTCTCCTCGGGTAGGCGTTAGAAGATCTTGTCCAGGTTCAGGAAGGCGGGCCCCAGGATGATCAGGAACATCGCCGGAAAGATGAACAGCACGGTCGGGAAGAGCATCTTGATCGGGGCCTTCATGGCCCGCTCCTCCGCGGCCGCCTGACGGCGCAGGCGAGTGTCGGCGGCCAGCACGCGCAGGATCCGGCCGAGCGAGGTGCCGAGCTGGTCGGCCTGGATGATCGCGCGGGTGAACGACGAGAGCTCGGCCGCGTCGACCCGCTCGGACATCCGCTTGAGCGCGTCCTGCCGGCTCTCGCCGATCCGCATCTCGCCCAGGGTGAGCCCGAACTCCTCGGCCAGCGGGCCCTCCATGTGCTCGGTCAGCTTCGCGATCGCGCCGTCGAAGCCGAGACCGGCCTCGACGCTGACCGCGAGCAGGTCGAGGGCGTCCGGGAGGTCGGCCCGGATCCGCTCGCGCCGCCCCTTCGCCTTCAGCGAGACGAAGTAGTCGGGTGCGATGAACCCCCCGGCGCCGAAGGCGCCGACGAAGAGGAGTCCGAGACCGGAGCCGGTGGCGGACATGATCAGGAGACCGAAGAGCCCGCCGCCGACGGCGAGGAAGCCCTTGGCCGCGAGGAACCCGGTCGGCGAGAGTCGCCGTCCGAGGCCTGCACCGAGCAGCCGGAGCGAGATCGCCTCCATGCTCGTTCGCGGGTTCACCTTCAGCACCCACTTGGCGAAGGTCTCGCGCAGCGGTTCCAACGCCCGCTCGCGCAGCCGCTGCTGGTCCAGCGGCGAAGAGATCCGGAAGAAGCCGTACGTCGTCGCCCGCCGCATCGAGCGCTCGCGCTCACGCGACGGCAGGGTCGCCACCTCGCCGACGAGGAACACGGCCCCGGCGAGACAGGCGATGGCGATGATCAGCAGCATCATTTGGCGGCTCCTCCTAGCCCTTGAACGAGACGATTCGCTTCAGGAGGAGGCTCCCGAAGGCCATCATCACCAGCATCAGGATGATCAGCTTGTGGCCGGTGGACGAGTGGTACAGCGGGTCCATGTACGAGCCGTTCATGAGCGTGATCACGGCTGCGACGAAGAACGGCAGGCCCACCAGCACATAGGCGCCCGCGCGTCCCATCGCGGTCAGGCCCTTGATCTTCCGGATGAACTGCTGTCGCTGGCGGACCGTGTCGGCGACCATGTCGATCAGCCCGGCGAGGCTGCCGCCGACCTGCCGCTGAATCGTGACCGCAGTGATCACGAACTCGAAGTTCTTCGAGCCCAGGCGCACGGCCATCTCGGCGAGCGAATCGTCGATCGGCCGGCCGAGCTGCGCCTCGGTGAGCACGCGCTTCAGCTCCTTGCTCGCCGGTGGACGTCCCTCGTCGACGATCGTCTGGAGACCGGTCTTGAAGCTGTGGCCGGCCTTGAGCGATGCCGCGAGCGTGATCAGCAGGTCGGGGAGCTGGTTCTCGAACGCCGTCGTCCGCCGCTTGCCCTTGATCCAGACGACGAACCAGGGGATCGTGGCCCCTCCTGCCATCGCCGCAAGGATGGTCAGCGTGCCCTGGGCGAGGATCCCGGCGACGAGCCCGGCGGCCAGGCCGGCGCCGCAGCTCAGGTAGACGAACTCCACGGTGCGGAGCGGGACGTCACTCCGCTCGAGCAGCCGTGCGAGGGCGACCCACTGGCGCCAGTGACCGAAGGTCCGCTCGGTCGCCCGGAAGAGACCCGCGGCGGCCTGCAGCCGCTCGCGCTCCTGCTTCCGCTTCGTGTGCGTCGGGCCGATGTGCGGCGCGAGCCGGCGGCGCAGCCGTGAGCCGCGCACGGAGGTGAGCACGAACGTTCCGGCGAGCAGCACGAGGAGGCCGACGAGACCGCCGACGACCTGCGTGCCCAGGAAGCTCTCGTACGCCGTCTCGGGCAGAAGCCTCGAGGGCGCAGGGGCCTCGACGCCGGCGTCGCCGGGGATCATCGCCCGTGTCGAGCCCTTACCCAGCCGGGGAAGCGACGCGTCGAGCTTCAGGCTGTCGCCCGCGCGGGCCGACGTCAGGTACTCGAAGCGCCAGGTGCGCCGCAACTCGGCGGCGATCTGGGCATAGAGCTGCCGGAGCTCCGCGGCGGAGCTGGTGCCGCGGTACGAGCCTCCGGTCTCGGAGGCGATTCGCTTCAAGGCTCCGGGAGAGAACGTCTTGCCCTCGAGCGCGATCGCGAAGACCGCCGAGCCCGCCCTGCGCGCGGCCGCGACCGCGTCCTCGAGCCGGGCCGTGCTGGACGTGTCGTCGCCGTCGGTGATTACGACGATGACCCGGCCCTGGAGCCCCTGGCGATCGAGGGAGGCGGCAGAGCTGACGATTGCGTCGTAGAGGGCCGTGCCCTGCTTCTTGTCGAGTTCGAGGCTGCCCACGCCTGCCGCCGCCTCACCGGCCGCGGCCGTGAACCGGCCGGGCCGCTCGGTCGTCGACCCGAACCCGATGACGGCGATCCGATCCTGTGGCGCCTTCCAGGAGGCGAACGCGCGCGCGGCGGCGACCGCGTTTCGGAACGGGGCGCCGGCCATGGACCTCGAGCGGTCGACGGCGATGACGACTGCCTTGGAATCGCCGAGGTTGTGCGCCTTCACGCTGGGTGCGGGACGTCCGTTCTCCTTGAGCCGCGGCGGCTTCGCCGACGGCTGCGAGGTGACGACGCTCAGCCGGACCCGTGGAAAGGACGACGTGTCGACGCCGGAGACCTTGACGCCGGCGTTCGCGGCCGGGACCACGGCGAGCGCCGCGGCGCCGAGCACGATGCCCACGCGGATCCGGATGCGCTTGCGCTTCCAGCTCATCGGCCGTACCCGGCGGCGAACGCGGGGCGCGACGCGACGACGTCTTCCCGCTCGAAGAAGGTCGGCGGGAGACCGACGCCCGAAGCGGCCATCTTCTCGAGGAAGTGCGGCTTCAGGCCCGTGCAGGCGAGCGGCGACAGGAGCGCCAGTGTCCGTCCGGCCGCGGGCGAGTCCTCCTCCGGAGGCTTCGCGACGAAGATGTCCTGGAGGGTCACGACGTCGGACTCCATGCGGAGCACCTCGGTGACGTTCGTGATGCGGCGGGAGCCGTCGACCAGCCTGGAGATCTGGATCAGCAGGTCGAAGGCACTCGAGATCTGCTCGCGGATCGCGCGGAGCGGCAGGTCGACGCCGGCGGTCAGCACCAGCGTCTCGAGCCGGGAGAGCGCGTCACGGGGAGAGTTCGCGTGGATCGTCGTCAGCGAGCCCTCGTGGCCCGTGTTCATCGCCTGGAGCATGTCCAGCGTCTCGGCGCCGCGGACCTCTCCGACGATGATCCGGTCGGGGCGCATGCGCAGCGCGTTCCGGACCAGCTCGCGGATGCGGACCTCGCCCTGCCCCTCGATGTTCGGGGGGCGGGCCTCGAGCGTGATCACGTGCTCCTGCTGGAGCTGGAGCTCGGCGGCGTCCTCGATCGTGACGATGCGCTCGTCGCCGGGGATGAACGCCGACACCGCGTTCAGGGTCGTCGTCTTACCTGTACCGGTTCCGCCGGAGATGAGGACGTTGAGCTTCCCGCGGACGCACGCGGCCAGGAACTGGGCCGCCTTCGCCGTCAGCGTGTCGAAGGCGATCAGGTCGTCCATCGTGTACGGGTCGCGCGAGAACTTCCGGATGGTCAGCGTCGGCCCCTTGAGCGAGAGCGGCGGGATGATCGCGTTGACGCGGCTGCCGTCCGGCAGGCGCGCGTCGACCATCGGGGACGCCTCGTCGACCCGTCGCCCGATCTGCGAGACGATCTTGTCGATGATCCGGAGCAGGTGGGCGTTGTCCGCGAACGTCGCTTCCGTCCGCTCGATCTTGCCCGCCCGCTCGATGTAGATCCGATCGAAGTTGTTGACCATGACCTCGGTCACGTCGTCGTCGCGCAGCAGCGGCTCGAGGGGGCCGTAGCCGAGGATGTCGTCCGTGAGCTCGCGGACGATCCGGCGGCGCTCCTCGCGGGTGAGGGGCGTCCGGTCGAGGGCGAGCTGCTCGGTGACCGCACGGTGCACCTGCTCGTTGAGGTCCTCGTTCGTCTCGCTCGTGAACAGCTGCGGGCCGAGCTTCGCGATGCACGCGTGGTGGACGCGCGTCTTCAGCTCGGCGTACGGATCGTTGTGCGGCCGCTGGGGCTCGGGCTCGCGAACCGGCGCGCCGACCAGCTGGATCGGCGGCTCGCCGTTCCCCTCGCCCGGGCTTGTGCCGTTGCCGCCCTTGATGCGATCGTGGAGTCCCATCGGTTCCTCCTACGACGCCTTCGCGAGGGTCTGCTTGCGGCCCCAGCGCTTCTTGGACTGGGAAGGCGACGCCGGCTGGAGGGACTTCGCCATCTCGCGCACCGCGCGCGAGAAGTCGGACTTCGGGTCGGACACGACGCACGGGTTGCCGCGGTTCACGGCCAGCGGGACCGCGCGGTCACTGGGGATCTCGAAGCGCACGCTCTGCTCGAGTGCGGCCTCGACCTCTCCGCGCTTCATCCCGACGTTCGTGTTCGCCCTGTTCAGGACGACGCGGATGCGCTCCGTCGGGAAGGAGAGCAGATCCAGCGTCTGCAGGCTCAGCCTGACGTTCTTGATCGTCGGCACGTCGAGCCCGCACAGGAGCAGCAGCTCGTCCGTGCGATCGAGCGTGGCCAGCATCGGCCCGTGGAAGAACGGCGAGGTGTCGACGACGATCATCTCGTACGACTCCTTCGCCACCTCGAGCAGGCGGCTGAGCTTCGCCTCGGTGACGAGCTCGGCATCCTCCGGGCGCACAGGCGCGGGCAGGACGTCTACCCCGCACGCGTGGCGGGTCGTGTAGCCCGCGAGCTTCTCGGGGTCGAGCTCGCCCGGCGCGACGACCAGGTCGTAGATCGTCTTGTCGGGCTCGATCCCGAGCATGATCGCCGCGTCGCCGAACTGGAGGTCCAGGTCGAGGAGCAGCGTCTTCTTCCCGCCGTGCTTCGCGAACGCCGAGGCGAGGTTCGTGGACATGACCGTCTTGCCGGTTCCGCCCTTCGGCGAGAACACGGTCAGGACCCGTCCGTCGGCGCCCGCCGTGCCGGTGCGCGCCGTGTGGCTCGCCTTGCGGATCGCGAAGACGACGTTCTCGGGGAGCTGTGGGAGAAGCAGGACGTCCGCGACGTCCGCCTCGAGGGCGGCGTCGAGAAGCTGCGACGCCTCGCCCGAGGCGAGCAGGACGATCGGTGCCCGCGTGTACTCGCGGATCGTCGCCAGCTCGTCCTCCGGCAGCTCGGACGCACGTGTGGCGTGGAGCACGGCCTGCAGGTGGCCGCCGGCGAGGGCACCTGCGCCCTCGCGCACCGTGGCGCTGCGGCCGACGAGCTCGATCTCGGGGTGGCGCTCGAGCGCGTCCGAGAGCTCGTTCAGCCCTTCGCAGCTACCGGTGATGTAGATCCGCGTTCCTTCGCGGAAGGCGTGGTCGCTCATTACCGTGTCCTCCCTGACTTGGCGAGACCCATGACGGATGCCGATCCGTCGACCGTGTTGCGGCTGTCGGCGGCGTCGGTGACCGGGCGGAGCTGGAGGGACCAGTCTCCGTGGGTGACGATGTGGAAGAGCTTCTGCGACTGTGCGTCCGTGAGCGCGAGAATCGCCGAGAAGCCCTCGTCCGGCCTCGCGCCGAGCTTGCTCTCGACGGCGCCGGAGCTCGGAGGCTTCAGGACGAGCAGGTCGCGAAGCACGACCTTCGTGAGCGTGAGGCCGCCGACCTCGATCGAGCCCACGAAGTCGACGTGGTCGCCCTCCTGGAGGGTGCCCATCAGCAGCTGGTGCTCGGTTCCGGGCAGGTCGAAGGCGCGGAGCCGGCCCTTCAGCTGGGCCTTGATGCCCTGCTCACCCAGCGGCCTGAAGCGGTTGAGCGTGACCTGCTCACCCTCGTAGATCCGCTCGGTGGCGACGAGCTGCTCGACCTGCTCGGGCTTCGAGATCGCGCCCGGCACCACGCTGCGCTTGGCGACCTCCACCGCGCGCAGGAGGTGGCGGTCGCCCACTTCGGCGCCCGACGTGCCGACGGGGACGTCGCGGGCGGCGACCCAGACGGGAACGAGGTCCTCGCCCTGCTGGACGCTCTTCTTGTAGTTCGTGACATAGAAGATCGTCAGCAGCGCGGCCAGCACGGCGAGCACGACTGCGATCCCGATGTTTCGAAGCCTGTATGACATGGCGGCTTTTCCTCTCTCCTTCTGTCGTTCTCTATTCGACGAGCGAGACTGCTCGCGCTCCGAAATGCTCGCTGCCCGAGGACTCGCTCTGAATGCCTTCCCAGATCATGTCCACGAAGTAGCCATCGACCCATGCTTTGTTGCCGTTGATCGTGTAGCCCGTCACGTGGAAGACGGCCCAGCCAATGACGTAGTACTCGAACCCCGCTCCTTGCGCCCGCGTTGCGTTGTAGACGGGAAGCAGAAGCTCCGTGTCCTCGCGAATATCCAGCGCGCGGGTGACGTGTGACGAATTCGGCTTCAGACCTGGATCCGAGTAGTACCAGCGGTCCTTGTCCATCCATGCGTCCAGACCGCTCTCAATCCAGTTGCCGATGTCCTGTGATCCCGTGCCGCCGTAAGACGAATCGATGTTGATCAGACGGAACGCGCCGGGCCCGGTCTTGTTGAAATCGATTCTCGTCGGGTCGTGGTATCGCGCGGACCGCAAGCTGCAGGCGAACGCCGATGCCGCAGCGCTCGCGGGAGCCCAGGAGCTGCCCGAAAGCACATCGGCGGCACGTCTCGCAGCCGTCGACTACGCCGACCGCAACGACGGCGGCGTCCAGCAGAACGACGTCGAGTTCAGCGCGAGCGTCAGCCCGAACGACACCATCGAAGTGAACGCTGAGCGCGCGGCGCCCGGCTTCTTCGCGAAGCTTTTCGGGCTGGACTCGGTACAGGTGCGCGCGAAGGCAGTCGCACGTGTTGGCGTTCTCGGCCGTGCCAGGTGGGCGGCACCGATCGGCGTCGACTTTCGGCACGAGAAGCTTCAATGCAAGCC
>DASTWB010000206.1:0-2947 GCA_035758725.1 Gaiellaceae bacterium | reverse complement strand
CTGGTGGCTCTTCCTGGCGTTGATCCTGGCGCCGGACGTCTCGTTCCTCGGCTACCTCGCCGGGCCGCGGCTCGGCGCTGCGGCCTACAACCTCCTGCACAACCTCGTCCTGCCGGTCGCACTCGGCACGGCAGGCGTCGTGGGGGATTCCGAGACAGCCGTCGCGATCGCGCTGATCTGGCTCGCGCACATCGGCGTCGACCGCGTGCTCGGCTACGGGCTGAAGTACCCGACGGCCTTCAAGGACACGCACATGCAGCGCGTCTAGGCAGGACACCCCGGCGCCCCCGCCGGCCATGTCCTGGGGTCAGACCCGCGGCCCTGGCCGAACGCGACAGGCGACCGCAGCCCGATGCGGGATCGAGCGGGTCGACAGCAGTCGACCGTCGTCCCGATTCGCCCGGTCCCGGGGTCAGACCCCGAGGCACGGCCCGAAAAAGGGAGGAGGCCGGCATCGGCCAGCCTCCTCCCGTGAAGCTTGAGCCGCGAGGCTCGTTACATCATCCCGCCCATGTCGGGCATGCCCGCGCCGGCGCCTGCCGGCTGCTTCTCGGGCGCCTCGGCCACGACGGCCTCGGTCGTGAGGATGTTCTTCGCGATCGACGCGGCGTTCTGGAGCGCCGACCGGGTGACCATGGTCGGGTCGATGATCCCGGCCTTGACGAGGTCCTCGACCTCGCCCGTGTCGACGTTCAGTCCGTGGCCCGCCGCCGCGTTCCGGACCTTGTCGACGACGACCGAGCCCTCCAGGCCCGCGTTCGCGGCGAGCTGGCGGATCGGCTCCTCGAGCGCCCGCACGATGATGTTCGCGCCGGTGCGATCGTCGCCCTCGAGCTTGTCGAGGGAGATCGACTCTGCTCCGTTCAGGAGCGCCACGCCACCGCCCGGGACGATGCCCTCCTCGAGGGCGGCCCGGGTGGCCTGCACGGCGTCCTCGACGCGGTGCTTCTTCTCCTTCATCTCGGTCTCCGTCGCAGCGCCGACCTTGATGACGGCGACGCCGCCGGCCAGCTTCGCGAGGCGCTCCTGGAGCTTCTCGCGGTCGAAGTCCGAGTCGGTGTTCTCGATCTCGGCCTTCAGCTGCTTGATCCGGGCCTTGATCTGCTCCGAATCGCCGGCGCCGTCGATGATCGTCGACGAGTCCTTGTCGACCACGATGCGGCGGGCGCGGCCCAGCTGCGAGATCTTCGTGTTCTCGAGCTTGAGGCCCATCTCCTCGGTGATCACCTCGGCGCCGGTGAGGATCGCGATGTCCTCGAGCATGCGCTTGCGGCGGTCGCCGAAGCCCGGCGCCTTCACGGCGACGGCCGTGAACGTGCCGCGCAGCTTGTTGACGACGATCGTCGCGAGCGACTCGCCCTCGACGTCCTCGGCCACGATCAGCAGCGGGCGGCCCGCCTGGATCACCTGCTCGAGCACGGGGAGAAGGTCCTTGACGGCCCCGATCTTCTGGTTCGCGACCAGGATGTACGGGTCGTCGAGCACGGCCTCCATGCGCTCGGGGTCGGTGACCATGTACGGCGACAGGTAGCCCTTGTCGAACTGCATGCCCTCGGTGAACTCGAGCTCGAGGCCGAAGGTCTGGCCCTCCTCGACGTTTACGACGCCGTCCTTGCCGACCTTGTCGATCGCCTCGGAGATGACGTCGCCGATCTCGCGCTCACGCGCGGAGATGGTGGCGACCCGGGCGATGTCCTCCTTGCCCGAGATCTCCTTGGACTGCGACTTCAGGTTCTCGACGACGGCATCCACGGCAGACTCGATGCCGCGCTTGATCCCCATCGGGTTCGCGCCGGCGGCGACGTTCTTCAGGCCCTCGCGGACGATCGCCTGGGCGAGGACCGTGGCGGTCGTCGTCCCGTCGCCTGCGACGTCGTTCGTCGCCGTCGCGACCTCGCGGACGAGCTGGGCGCCCTGATTCTCGAAGACGTCCTCGACCTCGATCTCACGCGCGATCGTGACGCCGTCGTTCGTGATCGTCGGCGCGCCGAACTTCTTGTCCAGCACGACGTAGCGGCCCTTCGGGCCGAGCGTCACCTTCACCGCGTCGGCGAGGATGTTGACACCGCGCTCGAGCGCGCGACGCGCGTCCTCGTCGAACTTCAGTTCCTTGTGTGCCATTCAGATTCCTCCGTTCCTCGCTGTGTCAGGCGCTGGCGCCTGCCATCTCCTTCTTCTTGCCGGCAGACTTCGAGCCGCCGCCCGCCACCTTGGCGAGGACGTCCGACTCCCGCAGGATCAGGTACTCGTCGGCGCCGATCTTGATCTCGGTGCCGCCGTACTTCGAGAAGACGATCTCGTCGCCCTCGGCGACTTCCATCCCGACGAACTTCCCGTCCTCGTCGCGCGAGCCCGGCCCGACCGCGAGGACACGGCCGCGCTGCGGCTTCTCCTTCGCGGTGTCGGGCAGCACGATGCCGCTCACCGTCTGCTCCTCCTCTTCGAGGACCTCGACGATGAGGCGATCACCTAGCGGCTGCAAATCCATAACCCTCCTCCTGTTCCAAGAGACTTTGTGACAGCTTCTGGCACTCGCGGGGGGAGAGTGCCGGGGCATTCTAACGAGGAAAGCGCACGCACCGCAACCTCGCGGGCCACCTCTTTGTTACAAAGCGCGCCCACGGAACGCGAGTTCTCAGCAGGTGGTGTGCTGGTGCGGCGATTCCGCGGCCGCTGGTGGCTGGCGGCGATCCGGCCGGGTGGGCGGCCCGCGGGCGTCTGGGCCCTGCCGAAGGGCAACATCGGGCAGGGCGAGGACCCCGAGGAGACCGCCGTGCGCGAGGTCGCCGAGGAGACGGGCATCACGGCGGTCTCGAACGGGAAGCTCGGCGACGTCCGCTACGTCTACTCGCGCGGAGGCCGCCGGATCTTCAAGGTCGTCAGCTTCTACCTCCTGCGCTACCGCAGCGGTCGCATCGACGACGTCCCGGAGGAGTTCCGCCGGGAG
>DASTWB010000188.1:0-3551 GCA_035758725.1 Gaiellaceae bacterium | reverse complement strand
CCGAGAGACGCCCGAGCAGCCGGCGCTTGTCCTCGACCGGAAGCGGCTCACGGTACTTCCCGGACTCGATCGCCTGGCGGAGCCAGACACGCTCCTGGTGGTCCGAGATGTGCTCGATCTCGTACGCGCTCGTGCCGCAGTACGTCTCCTGGAGCTTCGGCAGCACGTCGGCCAGCGTCTCCCCCGGCACGTGGACGCGGAGCAGATGCGCGGGAATCCGCCGCTGCAGCTCCGGCGTCAGCGGGGGGACAAGCCGCTCGGGCTCGAGCGCCGGGTCGCCGACGGGCTCGGATCCGAGCGGGTCGAGACGGGCCGCGAGGTGGCCGTGCGTCCGGTAGGCCTTGACGAGCGCCGTCGCCGCAGCAACCGCGCCGAGAACCGTCTCGTCGACGGCCGGCGCTGCCGCGGGCGGCGCAGGCGGCTGGGGCTGTGGCTCTGGCGCGGCGGGCGCGGGCGCGGCCGGCGCCTCGACCTGCGCGCCGTTTCCGTCAGCCTCGAGGAGCTCAAGCAGCCGCGCGACGCGTGGGTGCTCGCGCAGCAGCGCGCTGTCGGCCTCGAAGAGCTCGCGCCATTCCGCAGGCACGCCTGCAGGGTTCTCGAGGTACTCCTCCAGAACGGCGCGTGCGTACCCGGCGTTGAGCCCGTCGACCTCAGCCACGTTGCCTCTCTGTTCTTTGTAGCAGGGACGTTTCCCCTGCCGACCACCCGCCTACCAGAGGGGCCGGTCTGTGAAGACGCAGACGATCATTCCCACGAGCCACGAGACTCCGGCGATCGCCACGGCGGCGGCGGCGAGGTTCCGGTTCCTGCCGGCCGCCATCGCCGCTGCGACCAGTGCGATCAGGAGCGAGGTGAGGCCGATGGTCACCGGGCGCTGCGCGATCGCGATCAGGCCGCCGAAGATCGCGAGCGCCGCCAGGAAGCCGGCGACGGTCTCGGCGGGGCGCTCGCGGGTCGCGAGCGGCGCCGTGCTCATCGTGTGGCCACCCGGCTCGACCGCCGTGCCGGCCGGCCGGCGCCGTGCGGGCCACCGCGCCGCGGTCTGTGGGTCCGGCTGCGATGCGGCCCGGCGCCGGGCGGATCCACGTCGGATGGGACGGGCAGGACCGCCGGCTCCGGTGGCTCGGGCTCGGCCCGGACGGCCCACCACACCACGCCGATGAGGTAGAGGATCGGCAGCTTCAGGACGAGCATCAGGAAGATGATCTCGACCAAGACCGCCCCATTCTAAGGACCTTCCGGAAGACGACGCAGGAACGGGGCGTTTCCAGACCGTAAACTTGCGCGGGGACGCGACGCGTTGGCCACTGCGGTCGAAACAGTCAACTACGTCAACGTCGCCGTCTTCGGCGCGCTGGCCCTCGTCGCGCTGAGGCTGTGGCTGAAGGGTCTCGGCCGGCCGGCGCTCTGGGCCGCGCTCAGCTTCGGCGCAGTCGGGATCGTGGTGCTGGACGGGCTCGTGCTCCCGGACGAGCCCGTGAACGACCTCCAGGAGGTCGTGCAGCGGGTCAACATCGCGCTGCTCGTCCTCTTCCCCTACCTGCTCTACCGGTTCACGACGACGTTCGAGCGCGCCCCGGCCGGCCTCGAGCGGTTCCTCGGCGTGATGACCGTCGTCCTCCTGGCCTGGACGTTCGCGCTCCCCGACTTTCCCGAGGAGGGAGCGGCGCAGTCCGCCGGCTTCACGGCCTACGTCGTCGCCTTCCTCTTCCACTGGACCGTGCTCTCGATCATCGCGGCCCTTCGGCTCTGGCGTGCGGGCAGGGGCCAGCCGAGCGTCGCCTTTCGGCGGATGAGGCTCCTGGCGACGGCGTCCGGCCTCATCACCGCGGCGATCCTCCTGGCCGGGCTCTCCCCCGGCGAGGACTCGCCCGTCTCGCTCGCGATCGGAGTCCTCGCCACCGCCAGCGGCATCGGATTCCTCCTCGGACTCGCGCCGCCCGCCTCGCTCCGCCTGTTGTGGCGGCGACCCGAGACCGCGCGCGTCCAGAACGCGATCGCGGGCCTGATGGGCGCGAGGACGCCGGCCGAAGTGACCGAAAGCGTCCTGCCGCCGATGCTCAGCATCGTCGGCGCCGGCGCGATCGAGCTTCGCGACGCGTACGGGTCGGTCGTGGGGTCGTTCACCGCGCCGGACGCCCATGACCTCGACGCGACGGAGACCCTGACCGTGCCGCTTCCGAGTGGGTCGCTGCAGGTCTGGACGAGCCGTTACGCCCCGTTCTTCGGAAACGAGGAGTTCGCGGTCCTGCGGACCCTCGGCACACTCGCGCAGCTCGCCCTCGATCGTGCACGGCTGTTCGGACAGGAGCAAGAGGCCCGGCTCTCGCTCGAGCTGGCGGACGAGCTCAAGAGCAACTTCGTCGCCCTCGCCGCCCACGAGCTCCGGACGCCGGTGGCGGTCATCCACGGTGTCGTCGAGACGATCGACCACCGCGGCGACCAGATGGCCGCCGACCAGCGGGACGAGCTCGAGCGAACCCTCCGGACGCAGACGACGCGGCTCAAGCTGCTCGTGGAGCAGCTCCTCGACCTCTCGCGTCTCGACGCCCACGCAGTCCCGATCGAGCCGCGGCGGTTCACGGTGCGGCAACGCGTCGAGGAGATCGTGGCCGCCGCGGCCGGAGCCGCCGCGGACCAGGTGCGGGTCGAGGTCGACGACGAGCTCCAGGCCACCGTCGACCCCGCCGCCTTCGACCGGATCCTCTCCAACCTGGTCACGAACGCCCTGCGCTACGGCAGGCCTCCTGTGACAGTCTCCGCCCGACAGGTCGACGGGCGCCTCGAGGTCGCGGTCGAGGATCGCGGCGAAGGCGTCCCCACCGAGTTCGTCCCGGCGCTCTTCGAGCGGTTCAGCCGCAGCGACGCGTCGAGGCCGCGCGGCCCGGGGACCGGTCTCGGGCTGGCGATCGCCCAGTCGTACGCCGAGGCGCACCAGGGGAGACTGGAATACCGGCACGCTGAGCCGCACGGCGCGCGGTTCGAGGTGATCCTCCCGGCCGAGGGGCTGTGAGCCGGCCTACTTGGTCGCTTTGCCAGGCACAGCCGGGCCGGAAATCGCGGGCGCGAACGCCGTCCGGGCAAGAAGAGATGGAGCCAGCCGGGCTCGAACCGGCGACCTTCGCGCTGCCAGCGCGACGCTCTCCCAACTGAGCTATGGCCCCGCGTGCCGAAGTGTAATCGACGTCAGTCGGCGGCCTGGATGAAGGAGAACCCAGAGATCGTGATTCCGAAGCTGCGCCCCCTCCGATACTCGCGAGAGGGGGTGCCGCGTGAGAAAGGCGTCGACGTCGAACAGGCGATTGAGGCCCTTGAGTGGATCATCTCCGAGAAGTGCGACCTCGCGATCCTCTTCTCGCACGACAGCGATCTCGTCCCCGTCGTTGAGGCGATGGTGCGCCTAAAGGGCGAGTCCTGCGTTGAGACGGCATCCCGGACCTCGGATGTGTTCTACCAGCGGATCAGAAAGCGGCCCCCGGTCTATCACCACAACGTTTCCAAGGCGGTGTTCGACCACGGAGGTTCTGGAGGAGGTCCAGTTTTCGACGAGT
>DASTWB010000140.1:0-4906 GCA_035758725.1 Gaiellaceae bacterium | reverse complement strand
CGAGAAGGTCCCCGGCGACCCCACGCACACCCGCATCGAGCAGCTGGCCGAGACGGACCGAAAGGACGAGCTCGAGCGGATGCTCGGCGGTCGAGAGTTCCTCTCGACCGTTCGCTGACGTTCGCTGGAAACGAACGGCCGGAGTCGCCGTCCTGCTCCTTCCCTACGATCCTCGCGAGAGGGCGATGACGGGTGACGCGAGATCGAGCGCGCGGGGCGCGATGCTAGGGTTGAGTTCCGTGAGTCGACTCACGGAACCGGGCCGCTCGCAGCTCCACGTGCTGGGACGCGAGCCTTGAGAGACCGGCCGCCCAAGTACGTCTTCATCACGGGCGGCGTCGTCTCCTCGCTCGGGAAGGGCATCACCGCCGCGTCGCTCGGTCGGCTGCTGAAGGCACGGGGCCTGAAGGTGCAGGTCCAGAAGTTCGACCCGTACCTCAACGTCGACCCGGGCACGATGAGCCCCTTCCAGCACGGCGAGGTGTTCGTCACGGAGGACGGGGCGGAGACGGATCTCGACATCGGGCACTACGAGCGCTTCATCGACGAGAACCTCTCGCGCAACGCCAACCACACCTCGGGGTCGATCTGGTACTCGGTGCTGCGCAAGGAGCGCAAGGGCGAGTACCTCGGCTCGACCGTCCAGGTCATCCCGCACATCACCAACGAGATCAAGGACCGCATCCGCCGCGTCGCCGAGGCGTCCGACACCGACGTCGTGATCAGCGAAGTGGGCGGAACCGTCGGTGACATCGAGTCGCTGCCGTTTCTCGAGGCGATCCGCCAGTTCCGGCGCGAGGCGGGCCCCGAGAACGTCATGTACATCCACGTGACCTATGTCCCGTTCGTCGACTCCGCCGGCGAGCTGAAGACGAAGCCCACGCAGCACTCGGTCAACGAGCTCCGGCGCATCGGTATCCATCCGGACGTCGTCGTCTGCCGCTCCACCGAGGCGCTGAACCGGGACCTCCGCGACAAGATCGCGCTCTTCGCCGACATCGATCCCGAAGCCGTGGTCGTGAACCGCGACGTGCCGGACGTGTACCTCGTCCCGTCGGCGCTTCAGGAGGAGGGGCTCGACCGTCTCGTCGTCGAGAAGCTCGGGCTGCCCGACGTCGAGGCCGACCTGGGCGAGTGGCTCGAACTTGCCGGTCGGATCAAGGCGCTCGACGAGACGATCGAGATCGCGCTCGTCGGGAAGTACGTCCAGCTCCACGACGCCTACCTCTCGGTGCACGAGGCGCTGAAGCACGCCGGCATCCATCACGGCGCCACCGTGCGCGTGCGCTGGGTCGACGCAGAGGGAGCCTCGCTCGAGGAGCTCGAGGCGCAGCTCGAGGAGATCGACGGCGTGCTCGTGCCCGGCGGCTTCGGCTCGCGGGGCTGGGAGGGGAAGATCATGGCCTGCCGCGTGGCGCGCGAGCGCGGGATCCCGTACCTCGGCATCTGCCTCGGAATGCACGTCGCGATCTCCGAGTTCGCCCGGCACGTCGTCGGCCTCGAGGGAGCCAACTCGACGGAGATGGATCCCGAGACGCCCTACCCCGTGATCGACCTCCTGCCGGAGCAGAAGGAGATCGAGGATCTCGGCGGCACCATGCGACTCGGCGCCCAGGCCGTGGAGCTGGCAGAGGGAACGCGCACCCGCGAGGTCTACGGCGAGCCGGTCGTGAACGAGCGGCACCGCCACCGGTACGAGGTCAACAACCACTTCCGTCCCGCGCTCGAGGAGGCGGGATTGGTCGTGTCGGGCACCTACCAGGAGGGTCGTCTCGTCGAGATCATCGAGTTGCGAGACCACCCCTGGTTCGTCGCGAGCCAGTTCCACCCCGAGTTCAAGTCGCGGCCGACCCGGCCGGCGCCGCTCTTCCGCGAGTTCATCGGCGCCGCGCTCGAGCGGTCGCGGTCCCGGACGGGTGCCGCCGCGCCCGCCCGGGTTCCCGCCTAGTCACGAGCCGACCGACTGCTCGACGGTGTCGCCGCGGCCGTCGCCCGGCGCGCTGTCTCCGACGCTGAAGAAGACGAAGGAGACGACACCGAGCACGAGCACGGCGACGAGCAGCACGATCAGGGTCCGTTTGAGCGTCATCGCCGGCGTCCTACGTCCAGGCCACGGTCCTGTAGACCCCGTTCGGGTAGTACCGGATGCGCATCATCAGCGTGTCGTGGAAGTTCGGCCATCCGGTGGGGATCGACGCGCACGTCACCTCGACCCAGGCCTGGACCTCCACGAGCGACGAGTTCGCGCCGCCCAGGGTCCTCGCCACGCTCGGGCCGGTGTAGTTCCAGCAGAACAGGTCGTGGTCGGTCCTGACGGCGCTCAGCCGGTAGGTGATCAGCCCGGACTTTCCGCACCAGACGGTGTAGAGGAACAGCCGGCGACCCCACGGTCCTGATCCCTTCGAGCGCTTGAGCTCCTTGGAGAAGCACGTCGACCCGTAGAGCTGCCAGCTGCCGCCGGGGTTCGGGTACCAGTTCCCGACGCCTTCCCCCGGCGCCTCGGCCGGAAGCCATGGGTCCCCGTCGGGTGGCGGTGGCGGAGGCGGCGGAGGAGGCGGTGGCGGAGGCGGAGGCGGAGGAGGGGGCGGTGGAGGCGGCGGCGGCGGCGGCGGCGGCGGGTCGTAGCAGTCGCAGATGTCCGGCCGGCTCGCGTCCGCCTGTGCGGGTGCGACGACCAGCAACGGTGCGGTGAGCGCGATGACCGCGACCAGCAGCGATCGTTTCATCGAGATCTCCTCGTGACGTTGACAGAGTCGGCAACGTACGACTGGAGATCTCACGCAACAAGGCCGCGGTGGAGAGGCGGCGCGAACTTGGCACGAAGACGTGAGGATCGTCGGCGGAAGGCGTCACGAGACCCGAACGCCACGATCCCAGAGCGGCAATCGTGCCGCAAGACCTCAAAATTGGACATGTCGCCGGACTGGGCGCTCTCAGCCGCCTAGCATTCGGCGCATGCCGAGCGCGGTTCCGGACGTCCTCACCCTCTTCACGGAGCTGGCGGCGATCCCGAGCCCCCCGGGCGAGGAGCGCCAGGTGGCAGACCGCGTCTGCGCCTACCTCGAGGAGCTCGGCCTGGAGGTCGAGGAGGACGACGCCGGGTCTCGGATCGGCTCCAACGCGGGGAACCTGCTCGCGCGCCTGCCGGCGACGGCGCCGAACGGGGGCGTTCCGATCTTCCTCTGTGCCCATCTCGACACGGTCCCTCCGACGGGCACGCTCGAGCCGGTCGTCGAGGACGGCGTCGTGCGCAACGCGGGCGGGACGATCCTCGGCGCGGACAACAAGGCCGCGGTCGCTGCGATGCTCGACGCAGCGGCGCGCATCCTGGCCGAGAACCGGCCGCACTCCGGCGTCGAGCTGCTCTTCACGCCGAAGGAGGAGGTCGGCCTCCAGGGGGCCAAGGCCTTCGACGCCTCTCGTCTCGAGGCCGCGACCGGGTTCGTGTACGACCAGGGCGCGCCGATCGGCGGCGTGATCCTCGGCGCGCCGTACGCGCGTCAGATCGAGGTCGTGATCAGGGGTCGGGCGGCCCATGCCGGCATGGCGCCGGAGGAGGGCCGCTCGGCGATCGCCGCCGCGGCGCGCGCGATCGCGGACCTGCGGCTCGGCCGCCTCGACGAGGAGACGACCGCCAGCGTGGGGCTCATCGAGGGCGGGACGGCGAAGAACATCGTCCCGGACCGCTGCACGTTCTCCATCGACGTCCGTTCCCACGTCGAGGAGAAGCTCGCCGACCTCGTCCGCGAGATCCTGGAGACGGTGACGTTTGCCGCGGCTCTCGAACAGTGCGAGGCCGAGACGACGGTGGAGGAGAGCTACCGCGGCTATCGCTTCAACCGTGGCGACCTGCCCGTCGTGCTCGCGTGTGCCGCGCTCGAGCGGGCGGGCGTCCGGCCCGACCTCGGCTTCACGGGTGGAGGCGCGGACGCGAACGTCTTCAACGAGCGCGGCAAGGCCTGCGTGAACCTGGCGAACGGGATGATGGAGATCCACACTCCCGACGAGCACATCGCGGTCGCCGACCTCGAGCGCATGGTCGACGTGACGCTGGCGCTCGTCGACGTCGCTCGGGAGGGCCATGCGGCTTAGCCTCCGGCGGGGAACGGTCACCGGCATATCGGAGGAGCACGACGGCCTCACGAGGCTGCAGGTCGACGGCCGGCCGGCGATCTCCTACCCCCGGCTGACCGGGCCCGTGGAGATCGGCGACGAGGTGATCGTCAACATCCAGGCGCGGGAGCTCGAGCTCGGGTCCGGCGGCTTCGACGTCCTCTACGCCAACCTCACGCGAGGGCTCGAAGCCGGCGCCGAGGAGGGCGCCCACGTGATGACGCTGCCCTACACGCCGCTGCAGGCGGCCACGCGACACGTGGAGGAGGACGAGCCGCTCGCGGAGACCCTGGACGGCATGCCGGTCGTCTGCTGCTCCGTCCACAGCCAGGTCGCCCCGGTCCGGGCCGGGATGCGACGGGTGCGACGGGTTGCGTACCTGCAGGTCGCCGGTGGCGCATTGCCCGTCGCCCTGTCCGACACGGTGCGGACGCTGAAGGCGGAGGGGCTGCTCGACGTCGCGGTCGCCGCCTCGCCGTGCACCGACGGCGATGTTCAGGCCGTGACGCCGGCATCGGCGCTCGCGTGGTGCGCGACGCAGGGGTTCGAGGTCGTGATCTGCTCGGTCGGGCCCGGGATCGTCGGGACCGGCTCGCTGCTCGGCCACGGCGGGATCGCCGCCGCCGTCGCGGCCAACACGGCGGCGGCGCTCGGCGGCGCGCCGATCCTCGCCGTCCGCGCGTCCGAGGCGGACAGGCGTGAGCGCCACCTCGGCGTCTCGCACCACGCACGGGCGATCCTCGAGCTCTGCTTGGGCGACGTCACGGTGGCGTGGCCGCTCGGCCTGGAGGCT
>DASTWB010000106.1:0-2969 GCA_035758725.1 Gaiellaceae bacterium | reverse complement strand
CCTCGCCGGGCTCGACGTGCCCAACGTCGCGGCGATCGTGGCGCTCCGGGCCGAGACCGACCAGTCGTACTCGGTCAGCCGGCTGGTCCTCTCCTGGCCTGCCCGGGGTGGAACCGTCAACGTCGCCGTGTATCGGCCCTCAGGGCAACAGGCATTGGTGGGCACTGCGAGTATCAGAGGGCCACGGGCGACTTTCCGCCTTCAGTCGGTGGAAGGCCGCGGCAATCCACCGATCGACCTGCGCGGGACGGTCGAGAGCGGGCGCTTGGTCAAGCTCGCAGGCGCCGCGGCGGCGCAGCGCCCCGTGAGGGCGGAGCCGACAGCCGAGTAGCCGATAGATCGAGGCGTCCGCGCGACTAGGGTGGGCGCGTGATCGAGGTCGAGAGCCTCAGCAAGCGCTTCGGGAAGACCCAGGCCGTCGCAGGGCTCAGCTTCCGCGTCGAGCCGGGGACGATCACCGGGTTCCTCGGCCCCAACGGCGCGGGGAAGTCCACGACCCTCCGCTCGATCCTCGGCCTCGTGCACCCCGACGCGGGGAGCGCGGTCGTCCTCGGCGTGCCGTACCGCCGGCTCGACCGGCCGCTGCGCCGAGTGGGCGCGGTGCTCGAGGCGAGCGAGGTGCATCCGGGCCGCTCGGGGCGCAACCACCTCCGCGTCCTGGCAGCGGCGGCGGAGGTGCCGCGGTCGCGGGTCGAGGAGGTCCTGGCGCTCGTCGAGCTCAGCGCCGGCGCGAAGCGCCGCGTCAAGGGCTACTCGCTCGGGATGCGCCAACGGCTGGGCCTCGCCGCGGCGCTGCTCGGGGATCCCGAGGTGCTCGTCCTGGACGAGCCGGCGAACGGGCTCGACCCGGCAGGCATCCGCTGGCTTCGCGACCTGCTCCGCGCGCTCGCGGCCGAGGGGCGCACGATCCTCATCTCGAGCCACGTGCTCGCCGAGGTGGCGCAGACCGTCGACCGCGTCGTGATCATCCACCGCGGCCGCCTGATCCAGCAGGCGTCGATCGCCGAGGTGCTCGCCGGCGCGCAAGGGGCGACGCGGGTGCGGACCCCGGACGCCGCACGCCTGCGTGAGGTGCTCGCCGTCGCGGGAATCGAGGCGAGCGAGGCGGACGGCGTGCTGGCCGTGGACGCGCCGCCCGAGCGTGTGGGGGAGATCTCGGCCGCGAACGGCGTCGTCCTCCACGAGCTCACGATCGAGCGCGCGACGCTCGAGGAGGTCTTCCTGGAGCTGACCGCCGGGGAGACGACCGAGTGACGGCGCTCATCTCGTCCGAGCTCCTGAAGATCCGGACGACCCGCGGGTGGTACGCCTATCTCGCCGTCCTCCTGCTGCTGTCCGGCCTCGCGGTCGCCGGCGACATCGGCTCGACCGAGGACGTGCGCCGCGGGACGCTCGACTTCCAGCTCGGGCTCGTGGACGGAGCCGGGATCGCGGCGCTGCTCTCGATCATCCTCGGAATCACGCTCGTCACGACGGAGTTCCGCCACGGGACGATCACCCCGACCCTGCTCGTCGCGCCGGTTCGGGAGCGGGTCCTCGCCTCCAAGGGGATCGCGACGGCGGGGGTGTCGTTGCTCTTCGGGCTCGTCTCGCTGGCGGTCATCGGCGCCGTCGCGGTCTCGTGGCTCTCCATCATCGGGGCCGACCTCCACCTCGCCGAGCGCGACGTGGTCGTCCGCGCCGGACAGGTGCTCCTGCTGGCGGTCCTCTTCGGGTTGCTCGGCGCGGCGATCGGCACGCTCGTGCAGAGCCAGGTCGCCGCGCTCGTCGGGACGCTCGTCTGGATCTTCCTCGCCGAGACGCTCCTGATCGGCGTCCTCGGCCTGCTCGACCTCGACGGCGTCGCGCCCTACCTGCCGTTCCAGGCGCTCGACGCGGCCGACGGGACGGGCGGCGGGGATCTGCTCTCCTACTGGCCCGGGGTCGGCGTGTCCCTCGCCTGGGTCGCCGGGATCGGCGCGGCCGGCGCCGTCCGGCTGCGGGGGCGCGACATCACGTAGGACCGGAGGCCGCTACGCTCGGACGATGGCCGCGCCGGTCGCCCGGGACGACGTCCTCGAGCTCGAGATCGAATCCCTCGCGTACGGCGGGAACGGCGTCGCGCGGATGAACGGGTTCGTCGTCTTCGTGCGGCGGGGCCTGCCGGGGGACAGGGTGCGCGCGCGGGTGACGAAGGTCCAGCGGCGCCATGCCGAGGCGCTCGCGGTCGAGGTGCTCGACCCCAGCCCGCAGCGGGTCGAGGCGCCCTGCGACCACTACCCGGCCTGCGGCGGCTGCCGATTCCAGGACCTCGCCTACGAGGCGCAGGTCTCGGCGAAGGAGGAGCAGGTGCGCGACGCGCTCGCCCGGATCGGCGGCCTCGCCGAGCCGCCGCTCGAGCCGATCCTCCCGGCGGAGTCCGTGTTCCGCTACCGCAACAAGCTCGAGTACTCGTTCGCGCCCGGCCCGTCGGGCGCGGTGCTCGGGTTCCACAAGGCCGGCCGCTGGGACGAGGTCATCGACGTCGCCGAGTGCTGGCTGACCACCGAGCTCGGCAACCGGGTCCGCGAGTCCGTGCGCGCGTGGGCTCGGGAGAGCGGCTTGCCGGCGTACGACCAGGCGGAGGGCACCGGGTTCCTCCGGCACCTCGTCGTCCGCGAGGGCCGGAACAGCGGGCAGGTGCTCGTCCAGCTCGTGACGGCGCCGGGGGAGTGGGACCGGGACGGCTTCGTGTCGGCGCTCCGGCGGTTCCCCGAGGTGCGCTCGATCCACCACGCCGTCAACGACCGTCCGGCCGAGGTGACGAACCTGCCGACCGCGCTCCTCTGGGGCGACGACGCGATCGAGGAGCAGCTGCTCGGCCTCCGCTTCCGGGTGCGCCCGAACGCGTTCCTGCAGACGAACACGGAGATGGCCGAGCGGCTGTACGACCTCGCGATCGAGGCGGCCGGGCTCACGGGCGAGCAGACCGTCTGGGACCTCTACTGCGG
>DASTWB010000141.1:0-6440 GCA_035758725.1 Gaiellaceae bacterium | reverse complement strand
CTGGAGCTCCGACGCGAGTTCCTCGGCCGCCGGCCCGCTGCTCCGTGCGTCCACGACCTCGCCGACGTCCGGCACCCGGGCTTCCGCCTCGGCCTCGTTGACGGCCGTGAGGATGTCCCGGGCGACGCCGATCTTCTCGAGCGGCGGGATGCGGCTGTCGAGGACGTAGGCGGTCCCGGCCGCGAGCGCCTCGTCGCGGTTGCGCTCGAGGTCGGCGGTGAAGATCGGCGTGAGCAGCAGGAGGCCGAGCACGACCCCGGCGTGCCGCGCCGCGAGCGTCCACCCGCCGTGCACGGCCTGCGACGAGCGGCCGGCGAGCGCGCGCTCCGTGAGCGCCGACAGGGCGAGGCCGAGGCCCGCGCCGACGGCGAGCTGCGGCGGGAACGTCCACGCGGCGCCGGCCTCCGGGAGCCAGCCGAGCGCGGCGAGGCCCCCCGAGATCAGGATCACGCCCGACGCCGCTCTCGTCCAGAGCGGGGTGAGCGGTCCTCCGAAGCGGGCGGCCAGGATCGCGGCGAGGGGCATGACCGTGACGACGGCGCCGGCCTCGAGCGGCGAGAGGCGCCAGCCGTTGATCAGCAGGATCACGAGGAGGAAGAGCGCGGCCACGAGTGCTCCGGAGACGAGGAGCAGGGCGGCGTTCGCACCGAGATGCGGGCGCTCGAGCGGCGTCGGCGCCGGAGAGGCGCGCGTCCAGACCAGCGCGACGAGCGTCAGCAGGGCCAGAGGCGCCTGCGCGAAGAAGATCGACTCCCACCCGAGCAGCTGCGTGAGGATCCCGCCCACCGCCGGCCCGCATGCCGCGCCGAGGATCCCCGCAAGCGCCCAGATACGCGCCGCGGGTGCGTCGGCTCCCGTCGCTCCGGCGAGCAGGCCGAGCGCCGAGGCGACGACGGCGGCGCCTGCGACGCCCTGGACGGTGCGCGCCGCGACGAGCACGCCGAACGAGGGCGCCAAGGCGCACGTGAGCGATGCAGCCGAGAACACGACGACGCCAGCCGCGAACACCGGAAGCGACCAACGGCGCGCCGCGAACGCGGCCGGAAGCGCCGAGACCGCGAGGGCGAGGTTGAACGAGGTCAGGGCCCAGGCAAGCGTCTCCACCTCCACGTCGTATCGCCCCAGGATCTCCGGCAGCGCGATCGTCACGACCGACGAGTCCGCCAGGACGATGCCGACGGCGAGGCCGAGCAGGGCGATGGGAATCCGCGGCGGCACCGCAACGAGAGTAAAGTCGCGCCGTGGTCTGGGCGATCGTGACCCTCGCCGTCCTCGCAGCGGCGGCCATCGCACTGGTCGTCCTCTACAACCGGTTCGTCCGGTTGCGGAACCGTGTCGACAACGCGTGGGCGCAGATCGAGGTGCAGCTCAAGCGGCGCTGGGACCTGATCCCGAACCTCGTCGAGACGGTCAAGGGCTACGCCGCGCACGAACGCGGCACCTTCGAAGAGGTCACGCAGGCACGCACCGCGGCGCAGCAGGCGCAGACGCCCGCCGAGTCCGCTCAAGCGGAGGGGTTCCTCGGGCAGGCTCTCGGACGGCTCTTCGCCGTGGCCGAGGCGTACCCCGAGCTGCAGGCCGACGAGAACTTCCGACAGCTGCAGACGGAGCTCTCCGAGACCGAGAACCGGATCGCCGTCTCGCGGCAGGTCTACAACGACACGGTGCTGACCTTCAACAACGCGATCCAGACGGTTCCCGGCGTGTTCGTCGCGGGGTTCTTCGGCTTCACGAAGCGCGAGTTCTTCGACGTCGAGGAGGACGCGGAGCGGGAGCCGCCCCAGGTCAGCTTCACGCCCGGCGCACCCGCGGGCTGAGCCCGGTGCTGCGCGGGCTCGCTGCGGCCGGGGCCTGCCTCGCGGGAGCCCTCGCGCTCGCCGGGAGCGCGGACGCGCGGTCGTTCCAGCTCCTCGGGACCGACGTTCGGGTCGCGATCGGGACTCCGGGCGAGGCGCCGGGCACCGTGGCGGTGCAGGAGAACATCACGGTCGCGTTCTCGGGCGCGTACACGTTCGGCTTCCGGGACATCCCGCTTCGCGAGGGGGAGACGATCGGGCGGATCGCGGTGGCCGAGGGCCGCCTCGCCTACGCCCCGGGCGCTCCGACCGACCTCGAGCCGGGCGGGCCCCCCAACACGTTCGGCGTCGAGCGCCGCGGCGACGGCGTGCGGGTCGTCTGGCGGTTCCAGGCGGCCGACCAGACGCGCACGTTCTCGCTTCGCTACGGGATCCGGGGCCTCGCGGTCGCCTATGACGACGTCGTCGACGTCAACCTCAAGGTCTGGGGAGACGAGTGGGAGCAGCCGCTCTACCAGCTCACGGCCACCACGACCGGGCCGGCAAACGTCGTGCGAGGCTGGGGACACCCCGTCTGGGTCCGCGGCGACGTCACGCTCCAGGGGAGGCAGTCGCTCCTCCGCGCAGTCAACGTCCCGGCGCGGCAGTTCGTCGAGCAGCGCACGCTGTACCCGCGCAGCGCCTTCCCCTCGACGGCCGGGATGCGGGTGGTCGAGGGCAACGGGCTGTCGAAGATCGTCGCCGAGGAGCAGGCGGACGCGGACGCCTACCGGCGGGACCACGAGCGGATCCAGGACGCGCTTCGCCGCCCGTGGCGGACCGGGCTCGTCCTCCTGGCGCTCGGGACGCTCCCGGCGTTCCTCGTGGCCGGCGCCGTCTTCTGGTTCTTCGGGCGCGAGGTGCGTACGGGCTACGACCGGGAGTACGAGCAAGAGCCCCCCACGGAGACGGAGCCCGCGCTCGTGCCGGTGCTGCTCCGCCAGGGCGGCGCGGCCGGCTCGTTCGAGTTCACCGCGACGCTGTTCGACCTCGTGCGCCGCGGCGTCTACCGATCGACGCCCACGACCACGGAGCGCTCGGTCTGGGGCGGGCTGCGCACGGAGCTCGTCAACGACCTCGAGCTGACGGCGGCGGAGAAGGTCTCCCTCAGGCAGTGGGAGCGTGACGTCGCCGACGTCGTCGACTCCGTGCTCGACGGAGGCGCCGAACGCCTCTCCCGCTTCCGTGACGAGATCGAGGACGAGCGCGAGTCGATGTCGAAGCGCTTCACGGCCTTCAAGGCGAGCGTCGGGGAGGAGGTGCGGCGTCGGCGCTGGTTCGTCTCCATGGGCGCGATCCCGCTCGCGGTCGGCCTGCTCGTCTTCGCCGCGATCGGCGCGCTGCTCGCCTACCTCGCGATCGACGGCTGGCGCTCGGTGTACCCGCGCTGGGGTGACGCGGTGCTGCTCGCCCTCGGCATCTGCGCGTTCGTCAACGCGGCCATGCTCGGAGGCGCCCTGACCCAGCGCAAGCTCTGGCGCCGCCGCTCGCGCGAGGCGGAGGCCGAGGCGGAGCGCTGGGAGGCGTTCCGCCGCTATCTCACCGACTTCCCCCGACTCGGCGAGGCGCCGCCGGCGTCGCTCGCGCTGTGGGAGCGCTTTCTCGTCTACGGCATCGCGTTCGGCATCGCCGACCGCGTCCTCCAGGCGGCGCACCTCTACATGCCGGAGGAGCTCGCCCAGTCCAGCTCGATCTACTGGATCTCGCCGAACGGCGACCTCGGCTCGGGCGCGACGTCGATGTCGATCGGTGACCTCTCCTCGGGGTTCGGCTCCGCGCTCGCACCCCCGTCCTCGGGCTCCGGCGGCGGCGGGGGCGGCTTCTCCGGCGGCGGCGGCGGAGGCGGCGGCGGCGGGGGTGGCGGCTTCGGGTAACGACGTCCAGGTCGCCGTGGTCGGCGCAGGGCAGGCCGGGTTGTCGGTGAGCCGCGAGCTCGCGGCTCTCGGGGTTGAGCCGGTGGTGTTCGAGCGCGGCCGCGTCGGGCAGACGTGGCGGGACCGGTGGGAGAGCTTCTGCCTCGTGACGCCGAACTGGTCGATGCGGCTCCCGGGCGGCGCCTATGACGGCCCCGATCCGGACGGGTTCATGCCGCGCGACGAGATCGTCGGCCGTCTCGAGCGGTACGCGGAGTCGACGGGAGCTCAGGTCCGGGAAGGGGTCGACGTCCGCTCGATCGATCCGTCCGACGACGGAGTGCTCCTCGGCACCTCGGCCGGAGACGTCCGCGCAGACGCCGTCGTGATCGCAACCGGTGCGTACCGTCGGCCACACCGCCCCGCCGCGGCGTCGTCGCTCCCCGAGTCGGTCCTGCAGATCGACGTGGAGGGCTACCGCTCGGAGGAGGAGCTTCCGGCGGGCCGCGTCCTCGTCGTCGGCAGCGGCCAGTCCGGGTGCCAGATCGCCGAGGAGCTCCACGAGGCCGGCCGCGACGTCGTCCTCGCCTGCGGGAGGGCGCCCTGGTTGCCCCGCCGGATCGGCGACCACGACCTGGTGTGGTGGCTGGCGGAGTGCGGGTTCCTCGAGGACCCAGTCGACGTGCTGCCCTCACCGTCGGCCCGCCTCAGCTCGAACATTCTGGCCACGGGCCACGACGGCGGACACGACCTCCACCTGCGGACCCTGCGGGACCTCGGCGTCACCCTCGCCGGGCGCTTCCTGGGCGCCGACGGCGACGAGGGCCGCTTCGCTCCCGACCTGCGCGAGAGCGTCGCGTGGGGCGATGAGCGCTACCGCGAGCTCGCGGCCCGCTTTCGCCGGTTGGTCGAGGACCCGGGACTCGAGGAACCGCCTCCGTTCGGCGACGTGGGGCCGGAGCGAGTGGACCTCCGCGACTTCGGCGCGGTCGTCTTCACCACCGGTTTCCGTCCGGACTACGTCTCCTGGCTCGACTGGCCGGACGCATTCGACGAGCTCGGCTTTCCGGTCCACGAGGACGGAGAGAGCCTGGCGAAGCCGGGGATCTTCTTCGTCGGCGTCCACTTCCTTCGCAAGCGCAAGTCGGCGCTGCTGCTCGGAGTCGGAGAGGATGCAGCGATCGTCGCGCGCCGCGTCGCGACTCGCGTCGGCGTCACGTGAGCGCCGGCTGCTAGATCGTCTTGAACTGCTCGAACGGCTGCCGGCAGCTGCGGCAGTAGCGGAGCGAGCGGCACGGCGTCGGGCCGAAGATGTTGTCGAGGGCGGTGTCGGTGGAGCCGCAGTAGGGACAGCGGAACGCGCCCGTCTGGAGCTGCACGAGCTGGGGCCCGCCCGCCTCGCGGGGAGCCGGCGGCGCGAAGCCCGCGGCGCGGAGCTTCTCCCTGCCCTCGGGGGTGATCCGGTCCGTCGACCAGGAGTCGTCGGCGATCACCGCGACGTCGGGCTCGCCCCCGAGCTCCCTGACCTTCGCCGCCATCTGGTCGCGCATGACCTCGAGCGCGGGACAGCCGAGGAACGTCGGCGTGAACTCCACCCGTACGCGGCCGTCCTCGACCTCCACTCCTCGGACGACGCCGAGCTCGACGAGCGAGATGACGGGGATCTCGGGATCGGGGATCTCACCGAGCGCAGCCCACACCTGCTGCTCGGTCACCACGTGGCACCCGCCACGGAACGGCGCACCATCGTCATCTCCTCCCAGAGCTCCGCGAACTCCGGACCCGGCTCACCGCGCTCGTCCAGCAGCGGCCTGAGCTCCTCGAGCGCCGCCGTGAACCGCGGCTCGTCCCTCAACCGGTCGGCCCACATCTGCGCGTGCATCCGGTGGTAGGCCTCCTCGCGGTCGATCTTCGCCGCGAGGCCCGCGACCGCCGCGTCGTCGGACCCCTTCAGCGCCTCGAGGCGAGTTGCGTCCGCCTCCTCGTAGAGCACGTGGCGCGCGATCGTGCGCGCCCAGTCGGGGACCAGCCGCAGCTGGACGAGGCGGGAGCACCGGTACTCCCGGGGCGACCGGTCGAACGCGAGCTCGTCGGCCGTCGTGCCGAGCTCCTCGGCGACCAGCTCGTACAGCGCCCGCGCGTGCCCGACCTCGTTCTGCGCGATCGACGAGAAGGCGACGTCCTCCTCGAGGAACGGGGCGATGCCCGTCCACTCCGAGTTCCGCCAGCCGAGGACGAGCTCGTCGTCAGCGATCGGCAGGAGCAGCTGTTCCCGCTCGCTCACGCGCCTCCTTCAGCTTCTCCTTCAGCGGGTAGCCGTCGACCCGGTGGTAGTTGCGCTGCAGCTCGTCGACGAACTCCTCGACGTGCAGCACCGAGTCGCGCGGGACGACCCAGAGGGCGACCGACTCGCCGCGCCGGCCGTACTGCTCGCGCGCGTAGGCCTCGGCGAACCGCTCGTCGGGCGCGGCGATCGACCCGGCGTGCTGGAACGGCTGGCCCTTCCGCTCCTGCCTGAAGACTTCCCAGACGTTCACGCCGCTTCGGCGAGGACCGTCCGGCGCACCCACTCGGTCTCCGAACGGGTCGTCTCGCGGAGCGCGAGCCGCTCCTGCGTCATCGGGCCGTGGCCGGTGACGACGTGCTTCAGCTCGTCCCAGTCCGGCTCGGTGAACTCCCACACGCCGTCCTCCTGCTTGCGCAGCTTGGGGTCGGGCACGGTGAGCCCGAGCTCCCAGATCTGCGGCACGTA
>DASTWB010000027.1:0-2834 GCA_035758725.1 Gaiellaceae bacterium | reverse complement strand
GTTCGGCGCCCCGACGGGACGCTGAGGGTCGAGGCGCAGGTCAAGCGGTTGCGTGCGGCCGACGTCCAGCAGCCCTTCCTGCGCGGCCCCGCCCGCGTGCTGGAGGTCTTCGCGCTGCTGCCGGAGGTCCGGCGCCGCGTTCCCGAGGCCCGCCTGCCCTTCGAGCGCCCGCTCGTGCTCGCGGCGATGGCCGGCGGTGCCGTCTTCACGCACGTCGTCCGCAGGTCCGGTCGGCTCGGGCCGGCGGCGAAGGAGCTGATCGCCGGCGTGGCCTCACTCGTGCCCGCGGCCGTGGCGCTCCGCGGCTCGGCGCTCGCCGCCTATCACGGCGCCGAGCACATCTCGATCGGGTCGTACGAGCACGGCGAGTCGCGCGCCAAGGAGCACGAGCGCTGCGGATCGCATCTCGTCGGCCCGTTGCTCGTCACCATGGCGGCCGGGAACGCCCTCGCGGCGAAGGCACCGGAGCACATGCGCCCGACGGCGCGGGCCGCGGCCTCGGTCGGCGCGCTGGCCGCCTCCACCGAGGTCTTCAACTGGATGTCGAGGAATCCGGAGCGGCGGCTCTCGAAGCTGCTCGCGCGGCCCGGGCACGAGCTCCAGCACCGGTTCGCGACGGCGGACCCGAGTCCCGAGCAGCTCGAGGTCGCCGAGGCGGCGCTGGCCGCCTGCCTGCGACTCGAGGAGGCGGCGGATGGCGGTCGAGACCAGGGGTAAGCGGCTCCCGCCCGAGATCTTCGACCTCCCGGTCGAGAAGATCCGGGAGGGCTACTACACGGACGAGTACTTCAACCGTACGCGGCACGTGCTCCTCGAGGACGACCGGCACCCGCGGGTCGTCATGCAGGTCTTCCAGAAGAAGGATGCGCTCCTCGCCGGGATCGACGAGGCGGTCGCCGTCCTCAAGCTCTGCTCGGAGGACTGGGAGGGCTTGACCGTCCACGCGCTCTACGAGGGCGACGAGATCTCCCCGTGGGAGACGGTGATGACGATCGAGGGCGACTACACGGGCTTCGCCCACCTCGAGACGGTCTACCTGGGGGTGCTCGCCCGCCGGACGATGATCGCCACGAACGTGAAGCGGGTCGTGGAGGCGGCGAACGGCAAGACGGTCCTCTTCATGCCCGCCCGGTACGACCACCACCGCGTGCAGACCGGCGACGGGTACGCGGCCTACGTCGCCGGCTCGACGATCGGCGCGCCGATCGGGGTGACGACCGGCGCGAACAGCTCCTGGTGGGGCGGCACGGCGATCGGGACCGTCCCGCACTCGCTGATCGCGTCCTACGGCGGAAACACGGTGCTCGCCGCGACGAAATTCGCCGAGCACATTCCGCCGGACGTGAACCTCGTCGTCCTCGTCGACTTCGAGAACGACTCGGTGCGCACCTCGCTCGAGGTCGCGCGGGCGCTCCGGGACCGCCTGTGGGGCGTCCGGCTCGACACCTCGCGCTCCCTCGTCGACAGCTCGCTGTGGCAGGAGCTGGGCGACTTCGATCCCCGCGGCGTCAACGACCGGCTCGTGCTGAAGGTGCGGGAGGCGCTCGACCGCGACGGCTTCGAGCGCGTGAAGATCGTCGTCTCGGGCGGGATGAACGCAGACCGCATCCGCGAGTTCGAGGAGAAGGGGGTGCCGGTCGACTCCTACGGCGTCGGCTCGGCGCTGATCCGCGGCGAGAACGACTTCACGGCCGACGTCGTGCTGACGGATGGGCGGTCGGCGGCAAAGGTGGGCCGCTGGTACCGGCCCAACCCGCGGCTCGAGCTCGTCACCTGACCGCAGCCGGGATGCCGGGCCAGGTCTCGATCGGCTCGGTCGAGCGCACGACGTGCATCCCTGCCGCGGCGAAGCGCTCGAAGGCCGCGTTCGCCTCGTTCGTGTAGTCGAGGCCGGGGACCACGACCGGCGAGGTGCAGTCCTCGAGCAGGTACGTCCGAGGCGCGAGCGCGCGCTCGCGCTCGTCGTCGTCCTCGAGCAGGTCGTCGATCGTCCAGGCGACACAGTGGCTCTTCGCCTGGCCGGCCACGACGATGGCGTCGTAGAGCAGGAGCTGCTCGATCAGCTGGTCGTTCTTGCCCGCGATGGGCATCCCGTCGGGCCCCTCCGTGATCTCCGGCCCCAGCATCGAGTAGTGCTCGGTCAGCGGGTTGTCCCCCTTGACCTGGAACGCCGGCTGGCTCGAGCGGGCGACCGTGTGGAAGAAGATCGCCTCCTCGACGGACGAGACGAGCGCGTGGCCGATGCCGCCGAGCATCGCGTGGTACGGCCAGATCGTCAGGTTGTACTTGCCGCTCTCGGCGAGCTTTCGGGTGTAGTCGAGAAGCTGGCGCTGGGCGTAGTCGGGGTCGATCCCGGTGCTCTCGACGGCGGCGGGGTCGATTCGCCAGCGCCCCGACTCGACGTCCTCCGGAGAGACGAGCGTGTAGGGCTCCGGATGCCTCCCTTCGGGGTCCACGAGCCAGGTGGGGTGGAAGATCTGGGTGGCGCGGTGCGTGTCGAGCGTCGGGATGATCGCGGTGATCGCCCCGAGGTTCCGGTACACGAACTCGCACAGGCGGACGCTGTCGCGCTCCGCGCCCTGGACGTAGAGCTCGAACCCCGGAACGCAGAACGTGTTCTGGACGTCGACTGCGACGAGGCAGATCCGGAAGCCGTCCTCGAGCGCCGGGCGGAGGCCGTGCTCGGCGGCCCAGGCCCCGGCTTCGGCCGCGCGCTCGCCGTACGCGACGCGCCAGACCTCGCCCGTGCGCCCGGGCTCGAAGTGCGGCGGGATCGGCAGCTCGGCCACGCGGTCAGTCTGCACTACAGCCGGCGCCGGTCGCTGCCGATAGGC
>DASTWB010000003.1:0-10507 GCA_035758725.1 Gaiellaceae bacterium | reverse complement strand
GCAGGAACCGTCCACCCACCCTGAGCTCGAGCTCCGCGACGTCGGCGAGCCACCGGCCGAGCCGCTCCGGCTCGGTGAGCGCCGACCAGAGCTCGTCCGGGCTCGCGTCGTACCGGCGCTCGAAACGGACGCCGCAACGGTCGCCGTCAGTCCTGAGCTGTCCCTCGTCCACGTCTTCCCCTCCTCAGTTCGGTTTCCAATGCGTCGAGCCGGTTCGTCCAGAAGCGGCGGAGCCAGTCGTCGACCTCGGAGAGGCCGGCCGAGTCCAGGGAGTACAGCCTGCGTGTGCCGTCGCCCCGGGCCTGGATCAGCCCGTGCTCCCTGAGCACGCGCAGATGCCTGGAGACGCCCGGACGGGAGATGTCGAACGCGGAGGCGATCTCTCCTGCCGACCGCTCCTGCTCGGCGACGAGCTCGACGATTCGCCGCCTGGTCGGGTCCGCAAGGGCCTCGAACGCGCTCACGAACTAAGCGTAACTGTCGAGTTACGTAACTGTCAAGTTACGGCGATCCTCGCGGCCAGCTCGCGCGAGATCGCATGCTCGCGGCCGTCCACGCGGATGGTCAACGGGCCCTCGAACGGCGCCGAGGCGCGGACCTCCACCCGGTTGCCGGGCGTCAGCTTCAGCTCGGAGAGGTAGCGAAGGAGGTCTCCGTCTCCGTCGGGGACGCGGGAGACGACCGCCTTCGTCCCGGGCTGGAGGGTCGAGAGCGGCGCGGAGGCAGTCGCCGAGATCTTGAGGTCGGGGCCCGGAATCGGGTCGCCGTGCGGATCATGGGTCGGGTAGCCGAGCGTACGGTCGATGTGCGCCTCGAGCTCCTCCGAGAGCGCGTGCTCGAGGCGGTCGGCCTCGTCGTGGAGCGCGTCGATCGGGAGGCCGAGCGTCTGCGAGAGGTACTGCTCGAGCAGGCGGTGGTGGCGGATGACCTCGAGCGCGATCCGCTCGCCCTTCCGGGTGAGCCGGGCTCCGCGGTACGGCTCGTGCTCGACGAGCCCGAGCGACGCGAGCTTCTTCAGCATCGCCGTCACCGACGGCGCGGAGACGCCGAGCTCGTCCGCGAGCGCCGAGGTCGTCACCCTCCGGCCGGCGGCCTCGAGCTTGTAGATCTCCTTCAGGTAGTCCTGGATCGCGTCGGTGAGTTCCATTACTCTCAGTTAGAGTTTAGGCATGCCTAAGTTTACGCGGAAGGGATTGATAGCAGGCGCGGCAGCCGGTGCCGCCGCCGCGCCGTTCGCGCGGCTCGCCTGGCCCGACACGGCGTCGGCGGATCCGAGCGCGACCCATCTCGGGCATGCCCATTCCGTCGCAGGCCATGCCGCGATGGTCGGGCCCGACGTCCCGGCGCCCGGCAAGCCGCACGACCTCGACGACCTCCTCCTTCCCACGCCGGCCCTGCCCCACAAGCCGGGGAGAGTCCGCGAGTACGAGCTCCTGGCGACCGACAGGAAGATCGAGGTCGCCCAAGGGGTCGAGTTCGACGCCTGGACGTACAACGGGACGGTTCCCGGCCCGATCATCCGCGCGACCGAGGGCGACCTGCTGCGCGTGAAGTTCACGAACGGCGGCTCGCACCCGCACACGATCCACTTCCACGGGATCCACCCGGCGAACATGGACGGTGTCTTCGAGATCGTCGAGCCCGGCGGCGAGTTCACGTACGAGTTCACGGCGCGCCCGGCGGGAATGCAGCTCTACCACTGCCACGCGACGCCCCTGAAGAAGCACATCCACAAGGGGCTCTACGGCGCCTTCATCATCGACCCGAAGAAGCCCCGGCGTCCGGCGCAGGAGCTCGTCATGGTGATGAACGGCTTCGACACCGACGGCGACGGGACGAACAACTTCTACACCGTCAACGGGAAGGCGTTCTACTACGCGAAGTACCCGATCCGCGTCAGCCGGTCGAAGACGGTGCGGATCTACCTCGCGAACCTGACCGAGTTCGACCTCGTCAACTCGTTCCACCTGCACGGCGACTTTTTCCGCTACTACCCGACCGGGACCGGAGACCACTTCGAGTACACGGACACCGTCGTCCAGACACAGGGGCAGCGCGGGATCATCGAGATCGACTTCGCGAACACCGGCCTGTTCATGTTCCACGCCCACCAGTCGGAGTTCGCCGAGCTCGGCTGGATGGGCTTCTTCCAGGTCGAGGACTAAGTGCCTCACCAGCCGACACACGCGTGCTTCTGGGTCGCGATCACGCGGCGCCAGAACCCACTCTCCTCCTCGTCAAGGCTTCTCAGCCTTGACTCGTCCGAGCGCGGCCTCTGGCTTGGTGCTCACCACCCAGAAGCGGGGCAGCATCGACAGGTGAGGCACTCATGAGCGACACCGCCGCAGCGGTTCGCGCGGGCCGCAGCTGGCGGCTCTGGGCGTTCGTGCCGCTCATCCTGCTCACCGGCGTCGTAGCGCTCTTCACGGCCGGCGGTTCGTCGATCACCGGCCTGCTCGGCGAGAACCCGCCGCCGCTCGACGAGTTCGACATCCGCCGGGTCGAGTTCCATCCCGGCGAGATCCGGATCCGGGTGACGAACCCGCAGCGCGACGACCTGACGATCGCCTCGGTCACGGTCGACGACGCGATCGTGCCGTTCGAGCTGGACGGGCCTCGCACGCTCGGCCGGCTCCGCTCGAGCGAGATCGTCGTGCGCTACGACTGGGTGAACGGCGAGCCGATCGCCGTCGGGGTCACGAGCTCGACCGGGATCGAGACGACGCAGGAGATCGCCGCCGCCACCGAGACGCCGGAGGCCTCGGCGCGGAGCATCTTCGGCTACGGCCTGATCGGCTTCCTCGTCGGCGTCGTTCCCGTCGCGCTCGGGCTCCTCTGGCTCCCCTCCCTGCGGCGCGCCGCTCCAGAGTGGCTCGCGGCCTTCATGGCGCTCACCGCCGGGTTGCTCTCGTTTCTCGCCGTCGAGGCGCTGTCCGAGTCGCTCTCCCTCCAGGCTCGCCTTCCGAGCGCGCTCGGAGGCGCCGGGCTCGTGCTGCTCGGTGTGGCCTTCAGCTACCTGTTCCTGACGGCGGTCTCGGCCCGGCTCGGACGCCGCGAAGGCGGTGCGGGCGGTGCGAGCGGCCTGGCGCTCGCCACGCTGGTCGCGATCGGGATCGGTCTCCACAACATGGGCGAGGGCCTCGCGATCGGCTCGTCCTTCGCGCTCGGCGAGCTCGCGCTCGGCACGTTCTTCGTCGTCGGCTTCATGATCCACAACGTCACCGAGGGGCTCGGGATCGCCGCTCCGCTCTCGGAGGGACGCAGCGTCGCCTGGCAGCGGCTCGTCCTGCTCGTCGCCGTGGCAGGAGCCCCGGCGATGCTGGGCGCCTGGCTCGGCGGCTTCCTCACGAGCGACCTGCTCGGCGTCGTCTTCTTCGCGGCGGCGGCGGGCGCGGCGTTCGAGGTCGTGGTCGAGGTCGCCCGGTACGTGGCACGAAAGGCTCCGGGCGGGCTCTCCTCGCCGCATGTCCTCGGCGGCTTCCTCGCCGGCGTGGCCGTCATGTACGTCACGGGCCTGCTCGTCGCCTGAGCCTCTGGTTCAATCGGGCGTGTGAAGAAGATCAACCTCAGCGAGCTCGACTTCGAGTACGACGGCGAGGACCCCGAGGGCTACAAGGCGGGCATGTCCCGCTTCGGTCCCTCGATCGGCGCGGCGATGCTCGGCGCGACCGTCTACGTGCTGCCGCCCGGCCAGAGCATCTGCCCGTACCACTACGAGTACGGCAACGAGGAGTGGGCGATCGTGCTCGAGGGCCGGCCGATCCTTCGCCACCCCGGCGGTGAGGAAGCGGTCGGGCCGCTGGACGTCATCTGCTTCCCGAACGGCCCCGACGGCGCGCACAAGTTCAGGAACGGCACCGAGGAGACCGTGCGCGTGATGCTCCTGTCCACGAAGAACGACCCGGCGATCGCCGTCTACCCGGACAGCGACAAGATCGGCGCCTGGCCGGGACCGGAGTTCCGCGAGGACCACATCCTCGTCCGCCGCGAGAGCAACACGCATTACTACGACGGCGAGACGTGAGCGACTTCGCTCCGGTCAAGGAGCTGATCAAGGACGTGCCCGGCTGGCTCTCCGACGAGGAGGGCGAGGCGCTCTACGAGCTCGCGAAGGAGTGCACGGGCAAGGGCGTGATCGTCGAGATCGGCTCCTGGAAGGGGAAGTCGACGATCTGCCTCGGGCTCGGCTCCCGCGCCGGCGAGGGCGTCCCCATCTTCGCCGTCGACCCGCACGCGGGCTACCGGCACGGGGAATTCAGGGAGAACATCGAGCGGGCCGGGATCGCCGACCTCGTGACTCCCGTGAAGGGCCTGTCGCAGGACGTCGTCGACGACTTCGACGAGCCGATCGAGCTGCTCTTCGTGGACGGCTCGCACGAGGAGGAGGACGTCCGTCACGACTTCGAGACCTGGGTGCCGAAGGTGGTCGAGGGCGGCACCGTCGCGTTTCACGACACGACGTGGCATGCCGGTGTCCGCAAGGTGGTCGCCGAGAAGATCTACGGGTCGCGAAACTTCCGCGACGTCCGTTTCGTGATCGGGTCGACGACGATCGCCTCGAAGGTCGCGCGCAACACCCCGTACGACCGGCTGCACGCGCGGCGGGTCCAGGCGACGAAGGCGATCTTCGGCGCCGTCACGCGGGTGCTGAAGAAGCGGCGCGGCTGGCTCCCCGGGCCGGTCGAACGCGCCGGGCGCAGGGTCTTCCGCCTCGTCGGCCGCTAGCGGTACTTCGCGTTCAGAAAGAGCTCACGCTCGCGCCTGCGGCGCGGCATCAGGATCGCGGGCTTGCTCCACATGAGGATCGCGTCCGCGGCGCCGGCGAAGTCGCCCTCGTTCAGCCGCCTGACGACGGTGGACTGCTTGAAGCCGCCGGTCCCGATGTTGAAGCAGAGCGACAGAAGCGCGTCGAACTGGTGCGGCTTGAGGGGCTTCTTGACGGCCTCGCGCAGCGCCGGCTCGTAGCGGCCTGCCAGGTCCTCGCGGAGGACGCGCTCCACGAGCGCCCGCGGCTTCGGTTGCGCCTTCGTGCCCCACCCGGCGCGATCGGAGGCGGTCACCGGACCCCGGTGGAGCAGATGGCCGACGCCGAAGGTCGCGTGGTTCGCCGGGTCGTTGTAGGCCCAGGGGACGAAGCCCTCCTCTGCGATCAGGAACGCCAGGCCCTTCGGCGACGCCTGCTTGACGGACTGGAGGCGCGCGATCTGCGCGTCGAGGCGCTGCCGGACCGCCTGCGCCTGCTTGTAGCCGCTCAGAGCCTCCCGGATGCGCGGATCGCCCTTCGGGTGCCGTTCGAGCGCAATGCGCCAGACGAGTCGAGCAGCGTGCTGCCGACGCTTCGCGTCCCGGAGGGCGGCGTTCAGCTCGGCGAGAGTCATATCCCGGCGGACGACTCAGCGTATCGCCGTTTTCTGCGCCGACATAGCGCCGGATCTCGCGCGAGCCCTGGCGCCCGCGTGATGCCACGGCTTACCTCCCTCACCGCCAAGCAACCGAGGGAGGAACATGAAGACGATGCTGTTGGCCGTCGTGGCCGCGCTCGTGTCGGCCGCCGCCGGCGTCGCCCTGGCGGCGACCGCCGGCGAGGGTGACCCGAACGTGATCCACGGCTGCAAGCACCCGTCCGGCGGGTGGCTGCGGCAGGTGGCGGGACCGGCCCAGTGCCGCCGCCGCGAGACACCGGTGAGCTGGAACATCGAGGGGCCGAAGGGCGATCCCGGCCAGGACGGCGCCCCCGGCCCGCAGGGGCCGAAGGGCGACAAGGGCGATCCGGGCACGGTCGTCTCCGGCCTGAAGACGCTCGAGGGCGTTCCCTGCATCGCCGAGGACTCCGCCGCCGGCGAGATCAAGGTCACGATCGGCGCGGGTGGGGACGTCACCCTGACCTGCGAAGCCGCACCGGACGAGCAGCCGCCTCCGCCGCCGCCGCCCCCGGCGGAGCAGGCGAAGCTCGTGGTCAACGAGGTGGACTACGACCAGGTCGGAACCGACGGCAACGGCTTCGTCGAGATCCACAACGTCGGCGCGTCCGCGGCCGACCTCTCGAACGTCGACCTCGTCGCCGTCAACGGAGGCGACAACGCCGAGTACGACCGGGTCGCGCTGACCGGCTCACTCCCGGCCGGCGGCTATCTCGACGTCGCGATCGAGCTGCAGAACGGCGCCCCGGACGGCATCGCGCTCCTCGAGGGTGCGACGCTGCTCGACGCGCTGTCGTACGAGGGTGCGATCACGGCGGCCACGATCGGCGGCCAGACCTACAACCTCGTCGAGGGCACGGCTCTGCCGGCCGCCGTCGAGGACTCGAACACCGTCGCCGGCTCGCTGATCCGGAACCCCGACGGGAAGGACACGAACGACGCCGCCGCGGACTGGGCGTTCACGACGACGATCACGCGAGGAGCGGCGAACGTGCTGACGCCCTAGAGGGAGCCGTAGATCGCGATGAGCCGGTCGGCGCCCAGGTCGGCGTCGTGCACCCGCTCGACGTAGGCCCGAGAGGCGGCGCCGACCGCGCGCCGCCTCTCGGCATCGGCGGCCAGCTCGGCGATCCGCTCGCGCAGCGTCTCCTTCGTGACCGCAACGACCGGCACCTCGACGCCCAGCTCGTGCTCGGTCTCCTGCACCGCCTCCGGCCGGAGGTAGCTCAACACCGGCTTGGCGAGGGCCATGGCCTCGAGGGCGAACATCCCGTACCAGCCGGCGTTCAGCTGATCGACGACGATGTCGGCGCGCTCGTAGTGCAGGCGCGCCTCGTCGTGCCTGAGCCCTTCCACGATGTCCAGGTCGACGTCGAGCCCCTCACACGCTTCGACGACGTGCTCCGTGCCCTTGCGGCGGCGGCTCGACGGTGCGTGGAGCACCACGGGGCGCTCGCGATCCTCCGGCGGCGTCGGCGTGTACTGACGGAGGTCGAGGCCCGGAGGGACGACGTGCGCGTCCGGCACCCAGCGGAGCGCGTCGTAGGAGCCGACGATCCGAGCGCCTGCCCCGCGGGCGTAGCGCAACTGGTCGGGCGTCTTCCCTCGGATGTCGGAGCCGAGGAAGTGCAACACCGACCTGCGCCTCGTCGCCTTCAGGATCGGCCAGGTCAGCTTCCGCGGGACGAGCGTCCAGCCGAAGTAGAAGTGGAAGACGTCGGTCTTCGGCAGCAGGCGCAGGAAGGCCGGCCACTGGACGGCCTGCCGGCCCCAGAACCCCGTAGGCCGGTCGAGCGACACATCGGCCTCCGGGTGCATCCGCTGCCGCTCGACCACGATGAGCCTGGCGTCCACGCCCTTCCGTCGGAGCGCCTGCACGTTCGTCCACGGAATCCCCGCCACGTTCAGCGGGGTGTGGACGACCCTCACCCCGCGCTCCTGGCCGGCAGCGTCAGGCTTCGTCCCACTCGACCTGGTCGAAGTACCGCAGGGCCCGGCGGGTCGGTCGCACGCGCGCCTGGTGCTCGCCGAGCTCCTCGGCCGAGATCTCGCCGAGCGCGTGCTTCACCCCGAGCCAGGGCAGGTTGAGGTCTTCCTGGTAGACGATGGTCGAGATCCGCGGGTTGATCTCGATCACCTTGTCGCCCACGAGCTGGATGTTGAAGAAGTGGTCGAGCGAGAGCGCGTCGACGATCCGCTCCGAGACCTCCATCAGCCACGGGTCGTCGAGCGTCGCGAAGTACATGGCGAGCCCGGCGCGCATCGACTCGCGGGTCTTGGGATGGCCGAGCGCGATCCGGCCGCCCTCCGCGATGCCGTCGATCGTCCGCTCCAGGCCGGTTGCGAGCTCCATGACGAGCAGGGGGGTCTCGTCGTTCCCGAGCAGCTCGACCAGCTCCTCGAGCCGGAGCGCCTCCGCGACGCCGGGACGGTTCTTCAGCAGCTGTTCCCGCCGGTCTGCGCCTGCTGAGAGGATCCGGAACCCGCGGGAGCCGGACGAGAACGCGGGCTTGATCGCAACGTCGTCGTCGGGGTAGCCCAACTCCCGCGCCGCCTCGGCGACGGCCTCGCCGCCGACGACGCGCCGCCAGCGGGGGCCGGGCACGCCGAGCTCGTCGAGCAGTGCGTAGCTCTCGGCCTTGTCGTTCGACCGCCGGATCGCCTCCGGGGAGGAGACCATGACCGCCACGCCCTCGAACCGGTCCTTCGCCTCCGCAAGGCCGAGCAGGTCGAACGAGGACTGCGGGAGGATCGCGTCCACCTGCTCCCGCTCGACGACGTCGAGCATCGCGTCGGCGAAGGCGGCGTCGGACCCGGCGGGCACGAGGTGGAACGCGTCCGCGATGTGACGGCCGACCGACCGGTCGGCCATGTCCGTGCCGATCACGCGTACCTCGCGCTCGCCGTTCTCACGCAGGGCGTGGACGAGCGCGGCGGTGCCGGGGGCCCCCGCCGCGGAGACGAGGACGGTCGTCACCTCGCGCTCCTGGGATGCCGCGGAGTGTGCGCGGCCGGAGGGGACAGTGTTGTCAACACGGCCCCGTAGAGCCGCGTGCGCTCAGCGACATCAGGCGGCGGCGGAGCCGGGCTGCGCCCGGCGGGAGCTGCAGCCGGCCAGGGGTGCGAGGTCACTTCACGATCAGCGAAAGCTTGGGTCCCAGCGGCTGAGGTCGGCGGCCGGCCCGCTCGGTGAACTCGTTCCACGCCGTGTTGACGTTCACGTCGTCGGCGACGAGCGCGCCGCCGTCGCGCAGCGCGGCCCAGGCGTGGTCGAACTCGAACGACATGCATTCGTAGGAGTGCTCGCTGTCGTGCATGAAGAAGTCGATCGGCCCGGTGCGCTCGAGGAGCGGCGGTAGCTCGTCCTGGCTCCGCCCGAGGACGAGCTGCCAGCGGTCGCGGAGGTGCGCCGGCACCATCCAGCCCGGCTCGCGGCCGGGCGGGATCACCGCGCCGCCCTTGCCGTCCCAGAACGTCCCCGGCTCGTAGTCCTCGCCCGCGATCTCGGGGAGGTCGATCGAATGGAGCTCGCCGGCGCCGTTCCGCTCGAGCGCCAGGAGGAGAAACGCGGTCGAGACGCCGTTGCACACACCGGTCTCGACGGCGACGAGCGGCTTCATCTCCCGCAGCAGCCGGTAGAGCCGCAGCCCCTCGTCGTAGCCGTCCCTGCCGGTGACGCGGCCGGTGTTGTAGCGGTGGCCGCGCTGCGTCTCGCCCTGGACGACGTCCCAGAAGTGTGCGGCCTGCTCCTCGAGATGCGGGACGAGCCCGCTCTCGCGGACCTCGTCCTCCGGTGTCGTCACCACCCCGTCCATCGCGGCGGGATGCTACCCGTGCCTACTTCTTCGGCCGTCCCTCGTCCACGCCGGTGGGCAGCTAGCTCAGGCCGCGAGTCTACGAGGGCGCAGGCGGCGGAGCTCCTCCGGGAGGAAGAAGCCGAGCGGGAGCAGGACCAGGGGGTACGCGGCGACCAGGGCGATGGCGACGCCGAGCGGCACGTCGAGCGCGCGTCCGACGACGGTGAGCGCGATCGCCGCGCCGAGCGCCGTCGCGACACGCCGCCACTGGTACGGGACGGGGAAGACCGCCTGCGCCTTCCAGGCCATCCCGAGGAACAGCAGCGCGTAGGCCCCGGCGGTCGCGACGGCGGCGCCCATCATCCCGAACTCGGGGATCAGCGCCAGGTTGAGCACGACGTTCAGGACGGCCGCGGCGCCGGTGATGACCCAGTTCGAGCGGGTCTTCCGAGCCCGGCCGATCCCGATCACGACCACGATGTACGCGCCGAACACGGCGGCCGAGAAGGCAAGCGGCGCGACGACGCGCTCGGCGGAGTAGAAGTCCTCGGTCGTCAGGAGCTGGACGAGCCACGGCGCCAGGACGCCGAGCGCGAGCGCCATCCACGACGTGATCGCGACGAGGTACGTCAGGACGAAGGCATAGGCGCGCGCCGCCTCGCGGTCGTCCTCGATCGAGTATGCGAAGGCCGGCCACGCCGTCCGGAAGGCGGCGAGCAGCAGGACGATCGCCGACGCGAGGCGGACGCCGATCGAGTACAGACCGACCTCGCGCGGCCCGGCGAGCTTCACGAGGAAGAACCGGTCGCTGAAGTTGAGCGCCCAGAGGAAGAGGGCGGACGGGACGAGCGGCATCCCGAAGCGGTTCATCTCACGGAGAAGCGGCCGGTCCCACTCGAATCCGAGCTGCTCGCGGCGATAGAGCAGCAGGCCGCAGTAGACGGCGAGCGTTCCCGTGAAGTTGCCGACGATCACGCCGACCGGCCCCTGCTCCCAGACGACGACGAGGAGGATCGTGGCGGTCACGGTCAAGGCGAGGTTGATCAACGTCGCGATCAGGTAGGCGACCGAGCGCTGCTCGACGCGGAAGAGCGACGTCATCTGCTCGTAGTTGACGTGCGCCCAGAGCCCGACGAACGCGGCCCGGACGAGGTTCGCGTGGTCGCTCGTGTCGAACAGCAGGTCCGAGATCTGCGCCGCGAACACGAGCCCGAGTACGAGGCCGGCGGTGCCCATCGCCATCGTGAACCAGAAGGACGTCCGGATCACCGTCCGGTGGCCGGCTTCGTC
>DASTWB010000148.1:0-2010 GCA_035758725.1 Gaiellaceae bacterium | reverse complement strand
GGAGATCGTCCGCTCCCGCGCAATCGGCGAGGCGATCGTGGACGAGGCGGCGGCCCACAAATCCGATCTGATCGTGATGGGCTCCGCGCCGCGGTGGCGGAGGCAGGCGCGGTTCTTCAGCCCCACGGTCGACTTCGTCCTCCGCCACGCGACGTCGGAGGTGATGGTCATCGCCTATCCGCAGGGTCTTCTCGAGGCGGAGGAGGAGGCGGGAGCGCTCGCCTGAGTCGCTAACCTCCGCCCCGTGAAGGTGATCGTCGTCGGATGCGGCCGTGTCGGCTCCGCGGTCGCGCTGGAGCTCGACCGGACCGGCTGGGACGTCACCGCGATCGACGAGAACGAGGACGCCCTCCAGCGCCTCGGAGAGCACTGGTCGGGCGGATTCGTCGTCGGCCACGGGATGGACACCGACGTCCTGCGCGAGGCCGGGATCGAGGACGCCGACGCCGTCGTCGTCGCCACGAACGGCGACAACACGAACCTCGTCATCGGCCAGGTCGCACAGAAGCGCTTCAACATCGACACGACGATCGTCAGGGTGCTCGACCCGCACCGCGCGAAGGTCTACGCGTCGCTCGGCCTGCGGACGATCTCGCCGACGTCGACGGCGATCGAGTTCCTGACCGAGGCCGTCCGCAAGTCCGCCGAGTCACCGGATCGGGCGGAGGCGCGCAGCTAGGTGTACATCCTCATCGCCGGCGGCGGAAAGATCGGCGCCAACCTGACGAGGAGCGTCCTCGACCTCGGACACGAGGTGACGCTCATCGAGCAGCGGCGCGACCGCTTCGAGCGCCTCGAAGAGGAGTTCGAGCACCGGGTGCAGCCCGGTGACGCGACCGAGCTCTTCGTCCTCGAGCGCGCGGGGATCGCGCGGCCGCCGGACCTCGTGGTCGCGGTCACCGGGGACGACGAGGACAACATCGTCATCTGCCAGCTGGCGCGCGAGCACTACGGCGTCGAGAAGGTGATCGCGCGCGTGAACGACCCGCGCAACCAGCCGCTCTTCGACCTGATCGGCATCACCCCGACCGTCTCGGCCACCTCGATCATCCTCGCGATGATCGAGCACGAGGTGCCCGAGCACGGGCTGATTCACCTGCTCGAGCTCCGGAAGGAGAACCTCGAGATCGTGGAGGTGCAGCTCGACGCCGACTCGCCTTCCGTCGGCAAGCAGGTCTCGCGCATCGAGCTGCCCGCGGGCGCCCGCCTGATCACCGTGATGCGGGACGGCCTCGCTCAGATGGCCGACGGCGAGACCGAGCTGCGGGCCGGCGACCAGGTGCTGGCGGTTCTGGAGTCCGGCAAGGAAGAGGACCTCCGCAAGGTGCTCCTCCGGAAGAAGAAGGCTTGACGGGCCGCGCGGTCGTCCTCGCGCTGCTCGCCGTCGGCGCGCTCGCCGCCTGCGGCGGGCAGGAATCGACCGACGGCGCGCCGTCCGCCGCCGCCGGGTACCGCTTCGTCCAGGTCGTGTCGGGCCTCGATTCGCCGGTGCACGTCTCGGCCCCGCGCAGCCAGCCCGGCCGGCTGTACGTGGTCGAGCAGGAAGGCCGGATCCGGATCGTCCAGAACGGACGTGTCAGCGGCACGCTGCTCGACATCCGCTCGCAGGTCGGCTGCTGCGGCGAGCAGGGCCTCCTCTCGGTCGCCTTCCATCCGCGCTATGCGCGGAACCGCAAGTACTACGTCAACTTCACCGACCGGCGGGGAGACACGCGGGTCGTCGAGTACCGGGGAGCCCGGAGGCTGCGGCAGATCCTGTTCGTCGACCAGCCGTACGCGAATCACAACGGCGGCCAGCTCGCCTTCGGACCCGACGGACGGCTCTACGTAGGCATGGGGGACGGCGGCTCGGGCGGCGATCCCGAGAACCGGGCGCAGAACCTCGGGAGCCGGCTCGGCAAGCTGCTCGCGATCAACGTCGACAAGAGGGCTCCGCGCCCGCAGATCGCCGGCTACGGGCTCCGGAACCCATGGCGCTTCTCGTTCGACCGCAAGACCGGCGACCTCTAC
>DASTWB010000118.1:0-6503 GCA_035758725.1 Gaiellaceae bacterium | reverse complement strand
ATCGTGTGCTCCTCGAAGTCGACGCGTGCGATCGGCGTCCCGCAGACGTGGCACGGCTCGCCGAGCCGCTTGTGCACCCGGTAGGTCTTCTTGTCGTTCGCTCCGCGCTCGCGGAGCTCCAGGCCGCGCGCGAGCTCCGCGTCGATCGCGTCGACCAGCCGTCCGACCTCTTCCTCGTCGAGCTCCTTCGTCAGTGCGTACGGCGAGAGCCCGGCGTGGTGGAGGATCTCGTTCGCCCACGCGCGGCCGATACCGGCGATCACACGCTGGTCGCGGAGCAGGGAGTGCAGCCGGCGCGACTCGCCGGCGCAGATCTCACCGAGTCGCTCGGCCCCGATCCCGTACGCCGCGGGTCCGAGGTGCGCGAGCTCCTCGTCGGCCTGCCCGGGGGTCAGGAGCCAGACCCCGGCGCGCTTCTTGGCGCCGGCCTCGGTGAGCACGAGCTGCGAGCCGCCCTCGAACTCGAGCTTGAAGGCCGGCGTCTTCGGGCCGGTCTCGCCGGCCCGGAGGTACTTCAGGCGCCCGGCGGTCATCAGGTGGAAGAGCAGGACGAGCTCGCCGTCCTCGGTCGGCATGAGCAGGCGCTTGGCCCGGCGCTCGACGCCTCGCAGCCGGCGGCCTTCGAGCGCGGCGAGCGGCGGGTCGTACGTCTTCAGGGTTGCGATGTGCGCCGGGCCGGCCCTCGCGATCGGAAACGCGGAGACGGGATCGTCCAGCAGCCGGCGCCAGGCCTCCATCTCCGGATACTCGGGCACTTAGTCTCCGCTCTCCATGGCCGAGCCGATCACGGTAGCCGTCCGGCGCGGAGACACCGTCGAGGCGCGCCACGTCGTGCACGCGGTCGCGGTCCGCGGCGGCGCCGTCGTGGCGGAGGCGGGGGACGGCGGGCTGGTCACGTTCATGCGCTCGGCGGCGAAGCCCATCCAGGCGCTGCCGGTCGCCCGCGTGCGTTCGGATCTCGACGACCGCGAGCTCGCGATCGCGTCCGCGTCGCACCAGGCCGAGCCGGAGCAGATCGGCGCCGTGCGCTCGCTGCTCGCCAAGGCACCTGCGCAGGAGGACGAGCTCGAGTGCGGAGCGGAGGGCGAACCGCCGAGCCCGATCCGCCACAACTGCTCGGGGAAGCACGCCGGATTCCTCGCGCTCAGCCGCGCGATGGGCTGGGACTCGCGCGGCTACCGGCTCCCGGGCCACCCGGTGCAGCAGGCGATGCTGGCCGAGGTGGCGGCGGCCGCCGGGGTCCAGGAGGGAGAGATTCCCACGGCGGTCGACGGCTGCGGCGTCGTCAACTTCGCCCTGCCGCTCGAGCGGATGGCGTACGCCTACTCGCGCTTCGAGGAGCTCGAAGGCGGCCTGCGGGTCGCCGGCGCGATGCGGGCGCACCCGACGCTGATCCGCGGCGCGGGCGCGCCGGACACCGTGCTGATGGAGACGCAGCCCGGGTGGATCGCCAAGGGCGGTGCGGAGGGGCTGCTCTGCGCCGCCGGCCCAGGCGGCCTGGGCGTCGCGCTCAAGGTCGCCGACGGCGGCGCGAGGGCGGTCGGGCCGGCCGTCGCAGCCTTCCTCGCGCACCTGGGCTCACCGCTCGAGGCGCTCGCGACGAGCCCGGTCGAGAACAGCCTCGGAGAGATTGTCGGCGTAATTCGAGCCGATTGATACATTCGTTTCTCGCTCGTAATCGGGTTTTCCACAGTGCGTTAAGAAAATGTTGGTACCTGTGGAATGCCGTTGTATATTCCGGCGGCCGGAGGAGAGCCGGGCGGAGGGCCGGCTCTCGCGTGTGAAAGTCGAAACCGTCGCAGCACGGAGAAAGCTGAGGTCCCATTGCTCACGGTCGACATCTCGCTTCCCGACGTCGAAGAGCTCCACAAGCTCGTCCAGGAGGGACAAGAGAAAGGGTTCCTGACCTATGACGAGATCGTCTCGGCGCTCGAGGAGGTCGAGCTCACCAAGGACGAGGTCGAAGACTTCTACACGTACCTCATCGACCACTCGGTCGAGCTGGTCGAGGGAGACCAGCACAAGCATCCGCCTCACGAGCAGCCGGCCCTGGCCGAGCAGGACGAATCCAACGCGAAGACGCCCAAGCTGGACCTGACGGTCGAGCCGTCGCTCGACTCCCTCCGGCTCTACCTGCGCGAGATCGGCAAGGTGCCGCTTCTGACCGCCGACCAGGAGATCTATCTCGCCAAACGCATCGAGCGCGGCGACATGTACGCGAAGACGCAGATGATCGAGGCGAACCTCCGGCTCGTCGTGTCGATCGCGAAGGGGTATCTGGGCCGCGGCCTCAGCTTCCTCGACCTGATCCAGGAGGGCTCCCTCGGCCTGATCCGCGCGGTCGAGAAGTTCGATTACCGCAAGGGGTTCAAGTTCTCGACGTACGCCACCTGGTGGATCCGGCAGGCGGTCACGCGGGCGATCGCCGACAAGGCACGCACGATCCGGATCCCGGTCCACATGGTCGAGAAGCTCAACAAGGTCGTCCACATCGAGCGCCAGCTCGTCCAGCGCCTCGGACGCGAGCCGCAGCCGGAGGAGATCGCGCAGGAGCTCGAGATGACGACCGAGGAGGTCCGCGAGATCCTGCGGATGTCCCAGCTGCCGATCTCGCTGGAGAAGCCGATCGGCGAGGAGGAGGAGAGCGAGCTCGGCGACTTCGTCGAGGACGACAGCGCCGAGTCGCCGTTCGACACCGCGTCGCTGACGCTCCGGCGGGAGGACGTCCAGCGGGCGCTCGACTCGCTCCCCGAGCGGGAGCGGAAGGTGATCGAGCTCCGTTACGGGCTGCTCGGCACGCAACCGTTCACGCTCGAGGAGGTCGGACGGGCCTTCGGCGTGACCCGCGAGCGGATCCGGCAGATCGAGAACAGCACGCTCAAGCGCCTCGAGTCCTTGCCCGAAGCGCAGGGGCTCCGCGACTGCGGCGTCTAGCTAGGCCGCGTCTGCGCGGGACGGGTCGTCGGCCCGGGCGATCGGGACGAACAGTCCGCAATGCGGGCACTTGAACCCCGCGCGGGACGTGTTCGGTCCGAGCAGATCGGCCCGGAAGGACTTCCGGCAGTGCGGACAGAGACGCGTTTCGTGGGGTGCGGCCACTCGGCGACCGTAGCAGCGCGATCTCCGGATCCCGGGATCGTGAACGCATCTAAAGAATCGGCCTCGTACACGTTGCCCGCGGTGCCCAAAACGTCTATAAGCGGTTGAATGGGGGTGGAGGGAAGCGCGATGGCCGTCGCTGCGGCGACCGAGCCGGTCGTCCGGCTCGAAGGCGTGCAGAAGCGCTTCGGGGACCATGTCGTCCTGGACGAGGTCGACCTCACGCTCGACCCCAGGCAGGTGCTCGTCGTCATCGGCCCGAGCGGGAGCGGGAAGAGCACGCTCCTCCGCTGCATCAACCTGCTCGAGCCCATCCAGCAGGGCCGGATCTTCCTCGAAGGTGAGGAGATCACGAGGAAGGGAGCCAATGCGAGCGCCATCCGGCAGCGGATCGGGATCGTCTTCCAGCAGTTCAACCTCTTTCCCCACCTGAGGGCTCTCGACAACGTCACGCTCGCGGCGCGCCGGGTGAAGAGGCAGCCGCGCCGGCAGGCCGAGGAGCGGGGTCGGCAGCTGCTCGAGCGGGTGGGGCTCGAGGAGAAGGCTCAGAGCTATCCCCACCAGCTCTCCGGCGGGCAGCAGCAGCGCGTCGCGATCGCGCGGGCGCTGATGATGGAGCCGCACGTGATGCTCTTCGACGAGGTCACGTCCGCCCTCGACCCGGAGCTGGTGGGCGAGGTGCTCGTCGTCATGCGCGATCTCGCCGAGAGCGGGATGACCATGGTCGTGGTCACGCACGAGATGCAGTTCGCTCGCGAGGTCGGTGACCGTCTCGTCTTCATGGACGAGGGCCGAATCGTCGAGCGGGGGAGGCCGGCAGACGTCCTCTCGAACCCGAGGGAGGAGCGGACGCGCCGGTTCCTCCGCCGGAGCTTGCAGCTGGCGCATTCACTGGAGGAACTCAGCGTCCAAGAAGGAGGGTCTGAATGAAGAAGTTGCTGATCGCGACCGTTGTCGCGGTCTTCGCGGCCGTGGTGTTCACGGCCTTGAGCGTCGCGGCGCCGTGGAGCGGGTCCGAACGGGCGAGGGCCGATGCGGCGAACCGGCTGCCGGCGCTTCCCGCAGACGTCCGGCAGCGGCGGCGGTGGAAGATCGGCGTGAAGTGCGACTTCCCGCCGTTCGGCTACATCAACCGGCAGAACAAGAACGCCGGCTACGACGTCGACGTCGCACGTCGCTTCGCCGAGCTCGCGTTCGGCCGCCGCAACCGGGTCAGCCTCACCTGCGTCACGACGCCGAGCCGGATCCCCGCGCTCCAGCGGGGTGACGTCGACATCATCATCTCGACGCTGACGTGGACGTCGGCCCGGGAAGAGATCATCGACTACTCGTACCCCTACTACAACGCCACCGGGCGGCTCCTGGTCCCGAACAACTCGCCGCTCGTCACCGGGCGGTTGACCGCTCTCCGCGGCCGGCGGGTCGCCACGACCCGCGGTTCGATCTACGACCGCTACATCGGCAACTGCTTCTCGACCGCGTCGAAGGTGCTCACGGACTCGCCGGTGGCCGCGCTGGAGAACCTTCGCTCCGGCCGGGCCGACGCGTTCATGTTCGACGACACCTTCCTGCTGGGCATCGCCGCGAACGACCCGAACCTCCGGATGACGAACCACAAGTTCCTCGCCGTCCCGTACGGGATCGGGATCCGGAAGGGCGACCGGGCGATGAAGCGGTGGGTCGACGCCGCGATCCTGCAGATGAAGCGCAAGGACGAGTTCTGGAAGATCCTGCGGGCGAACTCCCCGCGTCAGTTCTGGCGGTTCTTCCTGACGAACGTCCCGAGGCCGAAGACGAAGGAGGCCTACCCGCGGGGCAGGGTGCCCGAGAACGAGTGCCCGCGCTAGCTCGCACCTGAGACTGGGTGGCCGCCGTTCACGGCGGTCACCCACTCTCGTCTCGCGATGAACGTCGTCGGAAGCTTCGACTGGCAGTACATCTGGGATCACCGGCAGGTTCTCTGGGAGGGCCTGCAGGTGACCCTCAAGCTCGCGGCGATCGGGATCGCGGGCGCCTTCGTCGTCGGCCTCGTGCTCGGCGCCGCCCGGGCCTACCGGATCCCGGTGATCAGCCAGCTGGCGGGGATCTACGTCGAGCTCATCCGCAACACGCCGATCCTCGTCCAGATCTTCCTGATCGCCTACGGGCTCCCGAAGGCCTCCAAGGAGCTGCAGTTCGACTTCTTCACGGTCGCGTGCCTCTCGTTGATCCTCTGGGGCGGCGCGTTCAACACCGAGAATTTCCGCGCCGGCTTCGAGGCGGTGCCGACGCGCTACCGCGAAGCGGCCTACGCCCTTGGCTTCGGCCCGGTCCGCGCCTTCCTCAACGTCTCGCTGCCGATCGGCGGCCGGATCGCGCTCCCGTCGTCGATCAACACCTACATCTCGGTGTTCAAGAACACGGCCCTGATGACCGCGATCAGCGTCGAGGAGCTCACGAACGTCGCGAAGCAGTCGATCGACCTGGACTTCCGCACCTGGGAGATGATCGTCGTCCTCGCGTTCACCTACCTCACGCTCGTGTGGACGATGTCGGCGCTCATCCGCGTCGTGGAGCGGCACTTGGCGCTCCCGGAGGATGCTCACTAGTGGGGGCGGCGCGGAACTGATGTGGGACGCGATCGTCGGCCGACTCCCCGAGTGGGCCCAGCCCGTCGTCGACTACATCATCCACGTCGGGCTCAAGAACACGCTCATCATCGCGAGCACCTCCGTCGTGCTCAGCATCGTGGTGGGCGTCGTCTTCGGGACCTTGCTGACGATCCGGTTCTGGCCGCTGCAGGCCGTGATCCGGCTCTACATCGAGATCTGGCGGGGCCTCCCGATCATCGTCACGATCTTCCTCCTCTACTTCGCGCTGCCGACGGTCTCCGACGAGATCCACTTCCCGGCGCTCAACCTCGACCCGATGCGGGCGGCGATCCTCGGCCTCGCGCTCTGGGGCAGCGCGCAGATCGCCGAGACGACACGGGGGGCCGTGCAGTCGATCCCGAAGGAGCAGCACGAGGCGTCCGCCGCGCTCGGCTTCGGCTGGGTCGGACGCCACGTGAACGTCATCCTCCCCCAGGCCATGCGCAGGCTGATCCCGCCGCTCGTCGGCCTGTGCGTGGGAGTGATCCAGAACAGCACGCTCGCTTCGATCATCGGCGTGCCCGAGGTGCTGGAGACCGCGCAGCGGTCGGCGAACCGGCTCGCGGTCCCCACCGTCGATCCCGCCACGCTCACGATCGAGGGCGGCGACTCGCACGCGCTCGAGATCTACCTGTTCGTGTTCTTCCTCTTCTTCGCGATCTCGTTCCCGCTCACGCGCCTCGCGGCGTATCTCGAGCGGCGGCTCGCGGAGTAGGCGGCTAGGCCGCGAGCTCGAGGCGGTCGAGCGCGCCCGCCTCGCACGTCACCACGCGC
>DASTWB010000084.1:0-2919 GCA_035758725.1 Gaiellaceae bacterium | reverse complement strand
CCCTTACCCCGAAGCGTCGAGTGCGCAGCATCGCTCCGGCCACCGAGGCACGACCTCGGCGCGGATCCGCTCACCGAGCTCGTATCCGGGCCGAGCGAGCGCGAAGGCCACGTGGGCATGCAGGCACTTGAGCCGTCCCGGCTTCGCGGTTCCCCCGATGCCGAGGTCGAGGGAGGCGCCGTCCTCCTGCCCGACCCGGCCGTCGGCAAGCTCGTGCCTGAGAGCCCGCTGCTCCTCCGTCGCCTCCTGCAGGCTCTTCGCGAGCCTCTCGTCGGTCGCCGCCAGCTCGCGCCACCGCTCGATCCCGCCGGAGGCCTCGATGCGCGCGACGGCGGCGACCAGGTAGCGGCAGGTGAGGTAGAAGGTCGTCGGGAACGGGTCTCCCGCGCTGTCGTACGGCGCCTGGAGCGTTACGGCCGGCGCGCCGAACGGGCAGCGGGCGGCGACGCGCAGGAACGCGCGCGGCTCGCGGCCCAGCTGGCGCTCGACGAGGGCCCGGTCATCCACCGCCTCCGATCCTAGTCTGGGTGGTTCGGCGCGCCTGGCGCCACTCGTCGATCCCCTTGACGATGAACAGGCGCTCGCCGGGCTTCACGAGCCCGAGCCGGCGAGCGCGCCGCGCCAGCGCTTCCGGGGTGTCCGACTCGGCGACCTTCCGGGCGAGCTCGTTCCGTTCTGCGCGGAGCGACCGGACCTCGCCCGCCCGCTGCTCGAGCGCGGAGCGCGTCTCGAGGTAGCTCTTCAGCGGCCGGTAGTAGAGGAGGCCGACGACGAGGATCGTCGCGACCGCGAGCCACCGAGTGAGTGGGACGCGGCGACGGGCACGGCGGGTGGGCCGCTTCGGCTGGGACCGGGACATGGCCCCCGTCGTTTCGGCGCCGGGCGCCCGCCTCCTACGCGTAGCTGAGCTTGATCATGTCCGTGGTTCCGGGCAGGTTCACGGCGGTTCCCGCCGTCAGCACGGCGAGGTCGCCCTCGTCGAGGAGGCCGGACTCCCTGCCGATCTCCACCGAGCGCGTCCAGAGCTCCTCGACGTCGGCCGCCTCGGACATCTGCATGGGCGTCACGCCCCACTCGAGCGCCATGTGCTGGAGCGCATGGTTGTGGTGGGAGAGCCCGATGATGGGACGTCGCGGCCGCAGCCTCGCCACGACTGACGCGGTGCGGCCCGTGAACGTCGGCACGAGGATCGCCTTCGCGCCCAGCGTCTCCGCGAGGTCGCAGGCGGCGTTGGACATCGCCTGGCCGACCGTCGGCTCGTCGCCGGGCTGGGGGAACTGGTGGCGGTACTCGATGCTCGGGTCGATCGTGCGCGCGATCCGGTCCATCGTCTGCACCGACGCGAGGGGGTACCGACCGACTGCTGTCTCCTCGGAGAGCATCAGCGCGGAGGTCCCGTCGAGGATCGCGTTCGCGATGTCGCTCGCCTCGGCCCGCGTCGGCTCCGCCTGGTTGACCATCGACTCGAGCATCTGGGTGGCCGTGATCACCGGCTTGCCCTGCTCCAGGGACGCGAGGATGATCCGCTTCTGGAGGAGCGGGACGACTTCGACCCCGATCTCCACGCCCAGATCGCCTCGGGCGACCATGATCGCGTCGGACTCGTCGAGGATCGCCGGAAGCGCGTCGATGGCCTCCGCCTTCTCGATCTTCGCGATCACGTGCGCCTGGGCGCCCGCCTGCTTGATCAGGCCCTTGAGGTCCCGGACGTCCGCCGCCGAGCGGACGAACGAGAGCGCGACGAAGTCGACGCCGAGCTCGAGCGCGAACTCGAGGTCCTCGGCGTCCTTCCTCGTCAGGGCAGGAATCGGCACCGGGACGCCCGGCACGTTCACGCCCTTGTGCGACGTGACGATCCCGCCCACGACGACCTCGCACCGCGCGCGGCCGGCGGCGACCGCCTCGACGCGCAGCCTGACGAGCCCGTCGTCGATGAGCACGTCGTGGCCGGGCTGGAGCACCTGGCCGATGACGGCGGGAAGCACCGGGAGCTCGCCGTCGCGTTGTCCGTCCTCGCCGCCGGTGACGACGACCTCGTCACCCTCGCCGAGCTGCATCGGGGCCTCGAGCTCGCCGACCCGGAGCTTCGGGCCCTGGAGGTCCGCGATGAGCGCGATCGGCCGGCCGATCTCCTCCTGCGCCCGGCGCGCCATCCGCGCGTACTCGGCGTGCTCCTCGTGCGTCCCGTGGGAGAAGTTCAGGCGGGCGCCGTTCATGCCGGCCTGGGCGAGCGCGGCCACGCGTTCCTCCGTCGCGCACGCCGGCCCCAGCGTGGCCACGATCTTGGTGCGGCGGGGCACCGGGGAAGCCACGACGCTCAGCGTAGCTGGAGGGGGATCGACCGCTCGTTCGTGCGCGAGCCGTCCGCGGCCGAGATCTCGAACACGACGAGGCGCCCCTGGTGGGCGCCCGGGACCTCGTACGGCACCGTGAAGCTGAACGTCCCCCGGGTGCCGGTGCCGGACGTCGCGGTGACGAAGTCCTTCTTGAGGATCTTCCCGGCCGAGTCGCGGAGCTCGTACTGGAACGTCGCCTCGAAGGTGTTCGCGGTCCCGCTCGCCTCGAAGCCCGGCTCGACCTCCTGGCCGGACAGCGGCGACTCGACGAGGATCGCCGGCGTCTGCTGCTCGAAGGCGCCTCGCCCCAGCGCCCGCCCGCCGTTGAACGAGACGCGCTTGACGGTGTCGAACTGTGTGAGCGTATAGGCGACCTGGGCCAGCGCCGTGCGATCCGTGAGGGCCGGGCTGAGCACGATCGACGCGACGCCGCCGTCGATCGTGAGGCTCTCCAGCGTCGTTCCCGGCGGGATCGCCGTCGTCAGCTCGCCGTTCTCCGTGCCCTCGAAGAGCTGGTGGATCGTGACGGTCGCGATGTCGGGGCGACTGACGATGCCGCGCTGCTCCGGCCACACCTTCCCGT
>DASTWB010000083.1:0-13863 GCA_035758725.1 Gaiellaceae bacterium | reverse complement strand
GCACCGCGGCCCGAGGCCGCACTCAGCGGCGAGGTCGTGGACATCGCGAGTGAGCGGGGCGACTGATCTCACCTTCCCGCTCGTCCCCCGGAGGCGGCTGATCGGCCTTGCGTTCGGCGCCGTGCACAGCGCGCGGCGCGGAACCGGCTCGGACGTCGCCAGCTCCCGGCCGTACCAGCCGGGTGACGACGTCGACGCGATCGATTGGGCGGCCTCAGCGCGCCTCTCCGCAGCGCACGGCACCGACGAGTTCATCGTCCGCGAGCGGTACGCCGACGAGGCGCCTCGCGTCGTGATCGTCGCCGACCGGCGGCCGGCGATGAGTCTCTACCCGGCCGGCTTGCCGTGGCTGTCGAAGCCTGAGGCGATGGTCGCCGCGGGGATGCTGATCGCGGACAGCGCCGCCAAGGCCCGGGGGCTGATCGGCTACCTCGACTACGCGAGCGCGTCGGACGGCGGCGAGCACGTCGAGGTGCCCTTCTGGCGGCCGCCGCACGCGCAGGCGGACTTCTGGCGCGTGAAGGAGTCGCACCTCCACTTCCCGCTGTACGGCGCGCCCGAGGACACGCTCGAGCTCGCGTTCGCCCACCTGGCGCCGCTCCGGCGCTCGCTGCCGGCCGGCACCTTCGTCTTCATCCTCTCCGACTTCCTCTCGCCGCCGAGCGAGGCGGCCTGGGCCTGGATCGTCGAGCTGCCGTGGGAGATCGTCCCCGTCGTCATCCAGGACCCGGTCTGGGAGCAGAGCTTCCCGGACGTCTCGTCCGTCGTGGTTCCCCTGATCGACCCGCCGACCGGCAAGCTCAAGCTCGTCCGGCTCAGCCGCCGCGAGGCACGGGAGCGCCGGGAGGCGAACGAGGAGCGGCTGGCCGAGCTGCTGACCTACCTCGAAGGGCTCGGCCTCGACCCGGTGCTGATCTCGACGAGCGACCCGGAGGAGATCTACACGCGCTTCCTCGAGTGGGTCGCCATCCGGCAGGAAGGGGTGCGCGACTCGTGGTGACCACGCGCAGGCTCTTCGCCGCTGCCGTGGCGATCGCGGTGCTCGCGGCGGTCGGGGTCGGGCTCGTCGCCTGGAAGGCCTGGGACGGAACCGGCGGGCCGGGCCTCGGCGACCAGCCGATCGTCGGCACGGCCCTCCTCGACCCTGAAAGCCACCTGTTCGGCGACGCGGTGCGTGCGCGGGTCGAGCTGATCGTCGACACGACGCGGGTGGACCCGGGGAGCATCGACGTCGGCGCCAACTTCGAGCCCTATCGAGAGCTGCGTCCGGTCGAGCGAAGCAGGGCCGACAACGGCTCTCTGGCCCGCCTTCGCTACGACTACCTGCTCGGTTGCCTGACCGCCGGCTGCCTGCCGAAGGGATCGGGCCGCGTGGAGCTCGGAGGCGTCGCCGTCAACTACACCCGCCGCGGAGCGGTCGAGCCCGACGCTTCGACGATCGACTGGGTGCCGATCCGCGTGGCCGGCAGGATCGACCCGAACCAGCTCGAGCAGGCGGCGCTGCGGTCCGACCTCCGGAGCCTGCCTCCGCCGTCGTACACCGTGTCGCCCCGCACCGTCGAGCTCGTCGCGCTCGCGCTCGCCGTCCTGCTCGCGCTCGCCGCCGCAATCCTCGCGCTCCGGCTCCTTCCGCTCGACCGCCTCGCCGACCGGCTGGGCGCGCGGTTCGTCGACAGGCGCTCCTCGCTCGAGCAGGCGCTTGCGCTCGTCCGCGAGTCCTCGACTTCCGGCTCGACGGAGGAGGGGCGGCGCGCGCTGGAGCGTCTGGCCGTCGAGCTCCGGCGCTCGCGGAACCCCGCGCTCGCCGCTGACGCGAGCCGCCTCGCCTGGTCGCAGGACCGGCCGGTGGCCACGGGCGTCGGCTCGCTCTCCGACGAGGTGCAGCGCCTGATCTCGGAGAACGGACGCTGATGGAGCGCCAGGGGATCCCGCTCTTCGACGTGCGGAACCTGACGGAGCCGCTGCGGCGCACCGCCGTCGTCCGCCTCGCGCTCGCCGCCGGGCTCGTGGCCACGCTTCTCGCCGCGGCCTGGCTCTCCCGCGACCCGGGTGCGTCGGCCGTCCGGATCGCGGAGGGCGGCCGGAGCGGGGTCGTCGTCCTCGACATGTCGGCCAGCATCGGCAGCGCCCGCCGGCGGCTGACCGAGCCGTTCGAGTACCTCGCGGACACGAACCAGGACTTCGGGGTCGTCCTGTTCTCGAGCGTCGCGTACGAGGCGATGCCGCCGGGGACCGCGTCGACCGAGCTGCGCGGCTTCCTGCGCGCGCTGTCGCCGTTCCCGAACGTCTGCGTCGCCCGGGAGTTCACCCCGTGCCCGCCGGGCCAGCGGCGGGTCGACCCTGACTCGCCCGAGGCCGAGGAGATCCGCCGCGGCTCGGCCACGCCGTGGACGGAGAACTTCCGCGGCGGGACGAAGATCTCGACGGGGCTCGAGCTCGCGCGCAAGATGCTCGCCCGCCACGGGCAGGAGGACCGCGGGGCCCTGCTGATCAGCGACCTCGACGACTCGCTGCTCGACGTCCCGGCGCTGACGCGGGAGCTGATCACGTACAAGCGCGAGGGCATCCCGCTGCACCTGGTGGCGATGGCGCCGTTCGACGAGGACCGCTTCTTCTTCGAGCGCCTCGTCGGCAAGGAGGCCTTCGTCGACCGCGCGAACCTCGCGCCGCCGCGGCTCGCCGACGAGCGGAGACGCGCCGAGCGCGCCGGGGTTCCCGCCGGCCTCGCCGGTCTCGCGCTCGTCCTCCTGATGCTGCTCGCCGCCAACGAGCACTTCTGCGGTCGCCTGGCCTGGCGCCCGGAGCCCCCGCGGGAGGGTGAGGCGTGAGGCGCGCGTGGCCGATCGCCCGCAAGGCGCTGCCGATCGCCGTGCTGGTCCTGCTGGCGGTCCTCGCGGCGCTCGTCGCGCGCGACGCCGCCGCGATCCACCGCGGGTTCGAGGGCGGCGACCTCGCGTTCAAGGCGCAGCCGGCAGCGGAGCGGCTCTGGAAGATCGACACGCGGCTGCCGTATGCGAAGGAAGCCTTCGGGGTCGACGACGACCTCGTCTACCGGCGCGCCCTGCGCGCCTTCGCTGTCGACGCCCGGCGCGCCGACAACCCGTACGACTTCGCGCGTCCGGCCTTCCGGGCTGAGGCCCAGGCGACGCTCTCCTCGGTCGAGCGGTCGCCGGACCTCGGGCCGCCGCTCCGCTCCAAGGCGGCGAGCCTGCAGGGCGTGCTGACGTTCGACGAGGCGATCGCCGACCCGGTGAACGGGCCGACGCTGATCCGCCGCGCGCTCGGTGACTTCGAGCGGGCCGTGAGGATCGACCCGGCGAACGAGGAGGCGAAGTACAACCTCGAGTTCCTGCTTCGCGTCCTCGATCCAAGTGCCGCGAGGCTGCGGATCAGGGAGAACATCCCCGCGTACCGTCCCGGCCGGAGCGCGCCGGGCGGCGCCCCGCCGCGCCGCGGCCGGGGGTACTAGGCGACGTGCACGTCTCGTTCCTCACGCCGGTCGCCGGGCTCGTCACGCTCGCTGCGGTCGTCCCCCTCGTCGCCTTCGTGCGCAGCGAGCATCGGGCCGCGCGCGTCCGGGAGGTGCTACGGCTCGCGGCGCCGGGAGGCTCGCAGCGGTACACGGTGGCGGCGATCGTCATCCTCGCGGTGCTCGTCGGGATCGGCGCGGCGCAACCCGTGCTCGAGAGCACCCATCAGCAGGCCGCTCGCTCCGACGCGCAGGCGTTCTTCGTGATCGACACCTCGCGCTCGATGCTCGCCTCGGACGGGCCGGGCGGAACGACGCGGTTCGACCGCGCCCGGGCGGCCGCCCTGCGCTTCCGCGATCGCATCGCCGAGGTTCCGATCGGCATCGCCTCGATCACCGACCGCACGCTGCCGTTGCTCTTCCCGACGGCGAACCGGGAATCGTTCGCGTCCACGCTCCAGCTCGCGCTCGGCGTCGACCGTCCGGCGTCGTCGGAGGCGGGAGACATCCGCGCGACGCGGTTCGGTGCGCTCGCCGCGGTGGGGGCCCGCAACTTCTTCCGCGGGGCGAACAGGCGGCTCGTCGTCCTCTTCACCGACGCCGAGACGGCGCCTTTCGACGGCGGCGGGATCGCGGACGCGTTTCGCCAGGCGAACATCGAGCTCGTCGTCGTCCGCTTCTGGCGGGAGGGCGAGCAGGTCTACGGGGCCGGCGGCGCGCCGGAGCCCTACGAGCCGGACCCCGCGAGCTCGGACTCCGCCGAACAGCTCGCCGCCGCGGTCGGCGGCCAGGCGTTCGACGAGGGCGAGCTCGACGATGCGATCGCGGCCGCGCGCGGGGTCGTCGGCGAGGGGGAGGCGGTCACGAGCACCGTGCGCACCGACATCGACCCGCTCGGCCCGTACGTGTTCCTCGCCGGACTGCTTCCTCTCGGCTTCCTGCTCCTCCGCCGCAACCTGGCTTAGCCTGCGGAAATGAGCACGACGCCGGCGAGGGCGGCCGCGATTCCGAGCCGCTGCGTCCGCCGCACGCGCTCGTCGAGCACGATCGCCGCGAGCACGATCGTCGTCACCGGGTAGAGCGTCGCCAGGACCGAGACGACGCTCACGGCGCCCTGGTTCGCCGCGGCGGCGAAGAGCGTGTTCCCGGCGGTGTCGGCGAGGCCGACGAGGACGATCGCCGTCAGATGGCCGCGCGCCTGGGCGAGAGGCGGCCGGAGCACGATCCACGCGACGAGCGCGAAGAGCGCGACGGAGGCACGAAAGACGAACGCGGCCCAGAGGAAGTCCTCCCCGCTGGCCTCGTGCATCGGGATGTAGTAGCCGCCGAACCCGACGACCGCGACGAGCGCCCACGGGACACCCGAGGCCACGGTGGTGGCGCCCATGTGGTCGCGCTCGAGCGATGCGAGCGCCACACCGACCAGCGCGAGGGCGAAGCCGACGAGCTGAAGCGGGCTGACGTCGTCGCCGGTTGCGATCCCGAAGGTGACGGGCACGACGGCGGCCACGGCGGCGATCGGCGCGACGACGCTGATCGATCCGACCGCCATGCCGCGGTAGAAGGCGGCCAGGCCGAGCGTCCCGAAGACCGCGGCGACCGGGGCCCACAGCACCGCCGCGTCGGGCGGTGCGTTCCCCGCGACGGCGACGACGAGGCCGATGCCGATGAGCCCCGAGACCTGGGACAGCATGAGGACGAGGAGAAGCGGTACCTCCCGACTCTTCAAGCCGCCGAGGAAGTCGCCGACGCCCCAGGCGAGGCTTGCCCCGAGCGCGCACAGAGCTGCGACCAAGCGGCTGGTGCTAGTCCGGGACCGGCCGCGTGGCGGCGACGGCGTCGAGCTGGTTCGCGTGGTAGAGCACGGCCGCCTCCGCGGTTCGTGCCGCGCGGCCATCGTGGTGCGCCAGGACCGGATGGAGGAGCTCGGCGAGCACGCCGCGCTCGAGCCCGCCGGCGTGGGACTCGATCAGGCGGATGCCGAGCTGGACATGGCCGAGGAGTCGACCTTCCTCCGTGGGCGTGAACGTGGGGCCGCGGCCGAGCTCGAGCGTGCGGCCGGCGTCGTGGAGGATCGCGGCCGAGAGCAGCAGGTCGCCGCGCAGCCGCGGGTGCACCTGCGCCGTCTCCCGGCAGAGCGTCGCGACGGCGACGGTGTGCTCGAGCAGCCCGCCCGCGTAGTCGTGGTGGGCTCCGGGGCTCGCGGGGAGCTCCCGGAGCCTCGCGCGGAACCGGTCGTCGGCGAGGAACCGTCCCACGACGGTCTTCAGGCCGGCATGGACGATCTCGCCGCCCAGGAACTCGAGGAACCCGTCCAGCTCGTCGGCGTCGCGGCGCAGCGCAGGCGTCAACTCGGCGGCGTCCTGGCCCTCCGCCGGCTCCAGGGACCGCACGTCGAGTTGGAGGCGGTCCCGGTACCTGTCCACCCGGCCGAGGACGCGCACGGCGTCACCCTCGCCGAACCGCGCGTCGAGCAGCTCGACGTCGTTCCAGACGCGCGCCTCGATCTTCCCGCTGGGGTCCACGAGCTCGAGCGCGAGGTAGTCGGAGCCCGTCTTCGTCCTCCGCCGTTCCTTCCTGGCGACCGCGTAGGTGCCCTCGACGACGCGGTTCTCGGCCAGGTCGGCGATGGTCCCCACGGCCCGAGTCTATGGACGACGGAGGATGTAACGTCCGCGGCGAGATGGCCGTGGTCAAGCCGATTCGGGCGGTGCGCTACGACGAGTCCGTCGCCGGCCCTCTGGACGCGCTCGTGGCTCCGCCGTACGACGTGATCGACGACGCGCAGCGCGAGGAGCTGCAGGCACGGAGCCCGCTCAACGTCGTCCACCTGACGCTGCCCGACGATGAGGCGGACGCGGCGCGGCTCTGGCGGGAATGGCTCTCCGACGGGATCCTCGTGCGGGACGACGAGCCGACCTTCTGGGCGCTCGAGCAGCAATACGTCGGGCCGGACGGGATCGAGCGGACGCGGCGAGGGCTGGTCGCCGCGCTGAAGGTGGAGCCCTACGAGAACCGGGTGGTCCTCCCGCACGAGCGGACGCACGCCGGCCCCAAAGAGGGCCGCAGGCGCCTGCTGGAGGCGCTCGGGGCGCACCCCGAGCCGATCTTCCTGCTCTACGACGGCGCGCCGCCGTACGAGCATCCTTCTGGAGCCCCCGACCTCGAGGCCGAAGGGACGCGTCTCTGGCGCATCCCGCCCGACCGCATCGCGGAGGCGTTCGCCGACAAGCAGCTGCTGATCGCGGACGGGCACCACCGCTACGAGACGGCCGTCGCCTCCGGCGCCGACGACATCCTCGTCGTCCTCGTGTCGACGGACGACCCGGGACTGCTGATCTTCCCGACCCACCGGATCGCCGAGCGCCTCAACGGGACAGCCTCGACCCGCGACCTGCGGGAGGCGCTCGCCGACCTCGACGCGCAGCCTCCCGAACGGGCCGCGGCGGTCGTCTACCGCAAGGGTGGGGCCGCGCTCGTCCACGGGGAGGAGGGCGCTCTCGACGTCCAGCTCGTCGAGTCGCTCTCCGCAGGACCGGTGCGCTACACGCCCTCCGTGGACGAGGCCGTCGCGGCCGTCGAGCGAGGCGACGCCGAGGGCGCCTTCATCGTCCGCCCGACGCGGATCGAGGACGTCTTCCGCTTCGCGCAGGCCGGCGAGACCCTGCCGCAGAAGACGACCTACTTCTATCCCAAGCTGCTCTCGGGGCTGCTCTTCCTTCCCCTCGACGACTAATGGAGCCGTGGTTGGACGCGTTCCGTGCCGCTGCGGCGGATGTCGCGCGCGTTCTCGACGAGCTTCCCACCCGCGTCGAACGGGAGCCGGTGCTCGCGGCCGGGGTCGGCGGCGACGACACGACCGCGGTCGACGACGGTGCCGAGCGGGCCGTCGTCGCCCGGCTCGAGGAGCTGCACCGCGGCGGCCTGGAGTTCACGCTCGTCTCCGAGGAGCTCGGCGAGCGCGCGTTCGGCTCGTCGGAGACGCACGTCGTCGTCGACCCGATCGACGGATCGGTGAACGCGAAGCGAGGGCTCAGGCACTTCTGCCTCTCGATCGCGCTCGCCGAGGGCCCGACCATGGGCGACGTCGTCTTCGGGTTCGTGCACGACTTCGGCTCGGGCGAGGAGTGGACGGCCACCCGCGGCGGCGGCGCGCAGCTGGACGGCAAGCCGCTCGGCGCGGTGAAGCCCAAGGAGTCGGTCGAGATCCTCGCGATGGAGGGGACGCTCGCCGCGTCGGTCGCCGACCATGCCGAGGCTCTCGTCGGCTACGCGCAACGGTTCCGGATCAACGGCTCGCTCGCCCTCTCGATGTGCCAGCTCGCGGCCGGACGGGTCGACGCCGTCTGCTCGCTGCGCGAGGTGCGTGCCGTCGACACGGCCGCCGCGCAGCTGCTGCTCAAGGAGGTGGGTCTCTCCGTCGGGTTCGCCGACGCCGGGGCCTGGGACGCCGCGCCGCTCGACACGCTCCCGCGCGGGATCATGGTCGCGGCCGGCACCGATGAGTCGAGAGTGCGCCTAGCGGAAATCCTCGCCATGTGAGCGAGGTCCGCATCGGCTGCTCGGGCTGGAACTACGCCCACTGGCGCGAGCGGGTCTACCCGAAGGGCATGGCGCAGCGCCGGTGGCTCGAGCACTACGCGAAGCTCTTCGACACCGTCGAGGTCAACAGCACCTTCTACCGGCTGCCCCGTGTCGACGCGGTCCGCGGTTGGGTGGCGCAGACTCCGCCGGGGTTCCTCCTCGCCGTGAAGATGAGCCGCTACCTCACGCACATCCGGCGCCTCGGCGCCCTCGAGACCGGGATCCCGCTCTTCTACGACCGGATCGGCCCCCTCGCCCGGTCGCCGAAGCTGGGCCCGGTCCTCTGGCAGCTCCCGCCGAGCTTCCGGCGCGACGACGAGCGGCTTGCCGCGGCCCTCGCAGCGCTGCCCGCCGGGCGTCACGCGTTCGAGTTTCGCCATCCCACCTGGTACGCGGAGGAGGTCTACGCCCTCCTGTCCGAGCGCAGGGTTGCGTTGGTGATCCCGGACAGCCCGAAGTACCCGTTCCGCGAGCTCCGGCTGACCGCGGACTGGACGTTCGTCCGCTTCCACCACGGGACGCGCGGGCGGAACGGCAACTACTCGGACGCGGAGATCCGGGAGTGGGCGGAACGGATCGACGGCTGGCGCCGCGAGGGGATCGACGTCTTCGCGTACTACAACAACGACTGGGAGGGCTACGCGGTCAGGAACGGGCTTCGCCTCAGAGCTCTCCTCGGTGTCTAGGCTGTGAGCGATGCAACCCACGCCGGAGCAGATCACCGAGGCGCTCGGAAAGGTCTACGACCCCGAGCTGAAGAAGCCCGTCACCGAGCTCGGGATGGTGCGCGGCGTGGACGTGGACGAGAGCCGGAGCCACGTCGCCGTCACGATCGCGCTCACCGTCCCCGGATGCCCGCTCCGCCACAGCTTCGAGGAGCAGGTCCAGCGCGAGCTCCTGCCCCTCCCGGGTGTGGAGACCGTGTCGCTCGAGTTCGACGTCATGAGCCCCGAGGAGAGGAGCGCGCTGACCGCGCGCCTGCGGGGCGGCGTGCAGGAGCGCACGAAGGGGATCTCCCTCGACCGAGCGACCCGCGTCCTCGCGGTCGCGTCCGGCAAGGGCGGCGTCGGCAAGTCGACGCTGACGGCGAACCTCGCCGCGGCGTTCGACCGGCTCGGCCAGCGCACCGGCGTACTCGACGCGGACGTCTACGGCCACTCGATCCCGCACATGCTCGGCGTCCACCAGCGGCCGGTCGTCGTCGACAAGATGATCGTCCCGCCGGTCCGCGGCAACCTCAAGCTCATGTCGATCGGGTTCTTCCTCGACGAGAACGAGCCCGTCATGTGGCGCGGGCCGATGCTCCACCGCGCGCTGGAGCAGTTCCTCTCCGACGTGCACTGGGGTGAGCTGGACACCCTGCTCGTGGACATGCCGCCCGGGACCGGCGACGTGTCGATCTCGCTGGGCCAGCTGCTCCCCCGCGCGGAGGTCGTCGTGGTGACGACGCCGCAGCCGGCTGCGCAGCAGGTCGCCGTGCGGGCAGCGCAGATGGCGAGGACGACGAACATGCGCCTGGTCGGCGCCGTCGAGAACATGTCCGCCCTCGTCGGCACCGGCGAGGAGATCTTCGGGTCGGGCGGCGGCGAGGCGCTGGCCGCCGAGCTCGAGGTTCCGCTGCTGGGGCGGATCCCGCTCGACCCACGCCTCCGCGAGAGCGCGGACCGCGGGGAGCCGCTCGTCTGGGCGGAGCCCGAGGCGGAGGCCTCCGTCGCGATCGTCCGGCTCGCGGAGGCGATCGCGGGAACGCGCCGCGAGGAGGGGCTCGGGATCGTCAAGCCCCTCCCCGTCGTGGGCGCGTCGAGCTAGCCGGCGGGACCCCCCGCGAGCCGTGACGGCCGTGGCCGCTCGAGCAGTCGCCGCGCGCAAGGACCCGTAAAGATGCTGCAAGTGCGGCCAGACGAAGTACACGCCCGGCTCGTCGCGCTGGGGTTCGACGACGCCAAGGCGTCCGTCCTCGCAGACCACTTCCTCGACGCCGAGCGGCGCGGCAAGCGCGGCCACGGCTTCTCACGCGTGGCGTGGCTCGCAACGCAGGAGATCGACCCGCAGGCGGAGCCCGAGCGGCTCGTGGCCGAGGACGGCTACGAGCGCTGGGACGGCAGGGGTGCCCTGGGCTATCTGACGCTGGCTGCGATCTGCGACGCGCAGGTCTCGGCGCCGCCCTCCGCTGCGCGCGTCGTCGTCGCCTCCCACTGCTTCCCGACCGGCATGCTCGGCTTCTGGACACGCCGCCTCGCCGACGCCGGCCTCGTCGCCGCGCTGACAGCGACCTCCCCGGCCCGGCTCGCGCACCCCGACGGCGGGCCGCCGCTCGCCGGGACCAACCCGCTCTCGATCGCGATCCCGAGCTCCGACGGCCGGCCGGTCGTCGCCGACGTCTCGATGGGGCAGGTCACGTACGGCGACGTGATCGCCGGGCTCGCCTCCCAGGAGGATCTCGTCCCCTTCGGCGGCGACCAGGCGCACAAGGCCTTCGCGCTCGCGCTCGGGCTGCAGCTCCTGGTGGACGCGCTCGCCGGCGAGGGATACGGGGCCGTGCTGCTCGTCGCGAAGCCGTCGGCCGATCCGGTGCCGGAGCTGCGCCGCGTGGCCGAGGGCATCCGGCTGCCCGGCGATACCAAGGCTTAACCCAGGTTTTCCCCGCTCCTTGTGCGCGCCTTCCCGGCGCTTGGCGTGTCGTCGGCGAGGCTCAGGACATGCCGAAAGGAGGAGCAATGAACAAGCTGATCATCGGTCTGGTGGCCTTCGTCCTGCTCGCCGCGGGAGGCGCGCTCGCCGGCGGCGCGATCTCGGACAGCTCGCCCGCCGCCGACCTGAGCACGGGCAACTCGACGAGCGGGACGACCACGGTTGGAACCACGACAAACGGCACGACGACCGTCGAGGACCGCACCACGAGCGTGGGTGACCTCAGCGGCCCGTGCGACGAGGCCGAGCACGCGAACGACCCGCGGTGTGCGGGCACCTCGCCGGGAGCCGCGACGACGGCGGGCGACGACCGCCACGGGGACAGGTCCGGCCCGAACCGGGGCTCGGACGACGACCGTGCCGAGGACGCAGACCGCCACGGACGGAACCACGGCAACGACGACGCCCAGCGGGACGACCGCGGCGGCGACGACCACGACAACTCCGGACCGGGCTCATCCGGCTCGGACGACTAGTCAGCCACGAAAGGAGCACGAGAGCATGAAGAAGACCGCAGGCATCCTCTTCGCCGCTGCGATCGCGACCATCGCGCTCGCACTCCCGACCCTCGGGGCCGGAGCGGCGCAGACCGTTCGAGTGAACGAGGTCGACGGGAGGATCTCGCTGTCCGCGAGACCGAAGGGCGGCACGGTGACCTTCGTCGTCCGCAACCGCGGCGGCGAGGCTCACGACTTCTGGGTCCGCGGCGGCGGCAAGACCTGGAAGACGAAGGTGCTGATCCCGGGCAGGGCGGCGACGGTGACCGCCCGCCTGAAGAAGGGCGTTCGGTACTCCTTCTGGTGCGGGATCAGCGACCACGCGGAGGACGGGATGCGCGGCCGCTTCATGCCCCGCTAGCTCCCCAGCAGTTCGAGGCGGCCCCAGGCTCTCTCCCCGGGCCGCCTCGGACGTTCTCGGGTATAGGAGGAGCATGCAGCTCGGCAGGAAACGGCGGATCCTGCTCGTCGAGGACGAGGAGTCGATCACCGCGCCCCTCTCGGAGGCCCTCGCGCGCGAGGGCTTTGACACGTCCGTCGCGGGAACCGCGGCGTCCGCGCTCGCGCTCGCGGCGGAGGCGCGTCCCGATCTCGTGCTGCTGGACGTGATGCTCCCCGACGGGTCCGGCTTCGACGTCGCCCGCGAGCTGCGGCGAGGCTCGCGCGTCCCGATCATCATGCTGACCGCCCGCGGCGAGGAGGCCGACCGCGTCGCCGGGCTCGAGCTCGGCGCCGACGACTACGTCGTGAAGCCGTTCAGCGCCCGCGAGCTCGTCGCCCGGGTGCGCGCGGTTCTCCGGCGGGTGGCGGAGGCGGGCGAGGAGCGGCCCGAGGGCGCGATCGAGGTCGGCGAGGTGCGGCTGGACGCGGACCGCCGCACGGCGACTTTCCGGAGCGAGGGACTCGAGCTGAGCCGCAAGGAGTTCGACCTCCTGCGCCTGCTGATGGACAACGCCGGCTCCGTGGTCACGCGCGAGCGTCTGATCGACGAGGTCTGGGACACGAACTGGTTCGGCTCGACGAAGACGCTGGACGTCCACGTGAGCGGTCTGCGGAAGAAGCTCGGCGACGACTCGGCCAATCCGCGCTACATCCATACCGTCCGCGGCGTGGGCTTCCGGTTCGCCGGCGCCGACGAGCTGTGAGCCTCCGCACCCGTCTGCTCGCGGCCTTCGCCTACGTGCTGGTCCTCGTGATCGTCGCGCTGGAGGTACCGCTGATCCTCAACGTCTCCAGCCGGGTGGACTCGGAGGTCAAGGCGACGGCGGCCGCGGACGCGCAGCTCGTCGCGGCGAGCGCGTCCGCCCAGCTCGGCAGCGGCGACACCCGCGGCCTCGCGCGGATCGCAGAGCGCGCCGCCGAGGAGTCCGGCGGCCGCGTGATCGTCGTCGACCGGAACGGGCGCGTCGTCGCGGACTCCGCCGGCCTCGCCGGCAACTACCGCGACCGGCCGGAGATCCGGGCGGCGCTCGCCGGTGGGATCGCGCAGGGGAGGCGGTTCAGCGAGACGCTCGGGGAGTCGCTCCTGTACACCGCAGTGCCGGTCGTCGTCGGCGACGGCGTCGGCGGCGCGGTGCGGGTCACGCAGAGCGTCGACGCGATCGACCGCCGGGTGCGACGGGACGTGCTCGGCCTCATCGGGATCGGGCTGATGGCGCTCGTGCTCGGGCTCGCCTTCGCCTGGGTCCTGGCCGCGACCCTCGCGCGGCCCCTCCAGCGACTGGCCGCGACGGCGAGGCGGGTGGAGGCAGGCGACCTCGGCGCGCGGGCCGAGCCCGAGGGCTCGGCCGAGAACCGCGAGGTCGCCCATGCGTTCAACGACATGACCGAGCGGCTCGAGCAGGTCCTCGTCGCACAGCGGGAGTTCGTCGCCAACGCCTCGCACCAGCTCCGCACGCCGCTCACGGGGCTGCGGCTTCGCCTCGAGAACGCGTCTCTGAAGGCGGGCCCGGAGCTCGCCGCCGAGCTCGAGGCGGCGGAGCGGGAGGTCGAGCGGCTCGCGCGGCTGCTCACCGCGCTCCTGACCCTGGCCCGCGAGGGCGACCGCCCGCCGGCCCGCGAGGCGGTCACCGTCGCCGATTCGCTCGAGCGGGCGCGTGAGCGCTGGGAGGAGCGGGCGGCGCAGGCCGGCCACCGGCTCGAGCTCGACTGCCGGGATCCGGGGCTTGCCGCGGTGTCGGAGGAGGATCTCGCGATCGTCGTCGACAACCTCGTCGAGAACGCGCTCGTCTACTCGCCCGCCGGAGGCACCGTCACGCTGGAGTGCGGCCGGGAGGGCGCCGAGGTCGTCGTCGCCGTCTGCGACGAGGGCCCGGGCCTGACGCCCGGCGAGGAGGAGCAGGTCTTCGAGCGCTTCGCCCGCGGAAGCGGCGGGACGAGCGCGCCGGGCACCGGCCTGGGCCTCGCGATCGTGGCGACGCTCGTCCGGCGGTGGGGCGGCAGCGCCCGCATCGCGAACCGGCCGTCGGGCGGTGCGCGCGCCGAGGTCCGCCTGCCCGCCGCGACGGGCTCCTTGCAAACTCCGAACAGGAGCTTGGACGAGGCTTTACCCGGCCGCGTCTAGCCTCGACCTCATGCGGATCGCCATCGTCGCTCTCCTCGGTCTCGTCTTCGCGACAGGGC